>JAJHPK010000001.1 GCA_020890945.1 Nitrosomonas sp. | reverse complement strand
TGTTGACGCCGGTCGAAAATTGACCAGGTAATTTCACGTATCCTGCTTAAATTTTAGGCAGGAGGCAGTAGAGGTGATTACTATGGTTATGTATGCAAAGATACGGGGGATGTATTATCGTGAACATCTGTCGATTAATGAAATTCATCGACGTACAAGTCTGTCACGGAACACGATAAAGAAATGGCTGAGAGCGTCCGGTGATAGTGCTGTTAAATATCAAAGAGCAAAGAAGTCAGGCAAATTGACTCCGTTTGAGCCCAGGCTGTTATTGGCGCTGGAAGCGGATGTGCGTCGTCCCAGAGGAAGGATCGGCGCACGGCGAAGATGTTGTTCAAAGCGATTTTGAACGAAGGCTATACTGGTGGCTATACGATTGTTTGCGACTTTATCCGGAACTGGCGCAATCAAGGCAGTAAAGGCATTGCGTATGTGCCGCTGAAGTTTGCATTTGGTGAAGCATTTCAGTTTGACTGGAGTGAAGAGTGGCTATTGATCGGCGGTATTCATCGCAAAGTCAAACTATGCGCCAGCCGTGCATTCATGCTGTCAGGTTATCCATCACAAAGCCACGAGATGTTGTTTGATGCGCATACCCGCGCATTTACAGCTTTTGTCGGCATCCCGAAACGCGGTATTTACGATAACATGAAGACCGCCGTGGATAAGGTTTCCAAAGGCAATGGACGCGTGGTGAACACGCGCTTCTTTGCCATGACCGCACATTACCTGTTTGATCCAGATTTCTGTAATGTAGCTTCCGGCTGTGAGAAAGGCGTTGTCGAGAAAAATGTTCAGGATATGCGCCGCCATATCTGGCATGAAACCAAACAGCAGCAGTTCAGTTCATTCGAAGAACTTAACTGTTGGCTTGAAGCGCGTTGCCGCACCTTATGGTTAGAAATACAGCATCCAGACTATACCGGCATTACGCTTGCCGATGCGCTGGAACAAGAACAACTTTATTTGATGCCAATGCCAGCGGCATTCGATGGTTATGTTGAGGTATTGGCGCGGGTTTCCAGCACTTGCCTGGTCACACTGCAACGTAATCGTTATTCTGTTCCCTGTCATCTGGCCAATCAGATGGCGGCGGTTCATTTGTACGCGAACCGCATAGAGATTGTTTGTGACAATGCTGTGGTCGCTAATCATTCCCGCTTGCTGGATTGTGACCAAGTCAGCTATAACTGGCAGCATTATATCCCGGTCATCGAGAAGGAATCGGGGGCTTTGCGCAACTGCGCGCCATTTGCCGAACTACCGGCACCCTTGATACAACTACAAACAGTACTTCGGCGCAGAGAACGCCAACAAGCTGACTGAATCATGGCCAAGGTATTAAGTTTAGTGCCGACACATGGACTGGAGGCTGTGCTGGTTGCAGTTGAATTGGTGCTGGAATCAGGTGTTCTCAATGCCGAGCATGTTACCAATGTGCTCGCACGCTTGAAACAAACTGATTCACCGGCGCAAGTGGAAACGACTCTTAAACTCAAAGAAGAACCGCAGGCAGATACTGCACGCTATGACCGCCTGAACAAGCTGGAGGTGCCCCATGTTTGACATTCTCGCACAATTCAAGGCATTGAAGTTATACGGTATGGCTGACTGCTATACCGAGCTGAAACAGCAGAATGTGCCAGATATCATTGCTAGTCTTGATGCATCGGACAAGACTCTGCACCAATTACTCCAAGCCGAATCAACTGAGCGCAGCATCCGCTCTATCCGCTATCAAACCAATGCCGCCAGATTTCCTGTGCTGCGTCATTTACAGGGATTTGACTTCAGTCAGTCCAAAGTAGATCAACAACTGATTAACCAGTTGGCAACCATGCAATTTACTGAAGCAATACAGAATCTGGTGTTGGTTGGTGGTACCGGAACCGGTAAAACGCATCTGGCCATCGCAATCGGTGTTTCAGGCATACAGCACCACAATAAAAAAGTGCGTTTCTACAGTGCCATTGATCTGGTCAATATGTTGGAGCAAGAGAAAATTGCTGGCAAACAGGGAAAAATGGCGATGAATCTGTTACAAGTAAACCTGGTTATTCTAGATGAACTGGGTTATTTGCCATTCTCACAAGGCGGTGCCTTGCTGTTTCACTTGCTATCCAGGCTTTATGAACGTACCAGCGTCATCATCACTACCAATTTGACATTCGCAGAATGGAGCAATGTATTTATCGACGCAAAAATGACAACCGCGCTACTGGATCGACTGACGCATCACTGCCACATTATCGAAACCGGCAACGAGTCTTTCCGTTACAAACAAAGCGCTGCCAGTGCAAAAACTAGAATACAGGAAAGAGAAAAAGAAAGATCTTCTCCAGAAGAGAATCTTACAGATTTGTAACGAATCCAATTATTTTAAACCATCAACAGGAGGCAAAAACCAAACTCAGTCTGGTCGACTTATCCACAGATGCGTAGTAACCTACGCACTGATCTCCCCTGGTCAATTTTCAACCGGTATCAACAATCAGCCATTCCACACTATTTGCACAAGGTAAGAATCACATCAACGGCATTGAAAACTTTTGGAATCAGGCCAAACTCGTCTTAAGAAAATAAAATGGTATTCCTAAAAGATCATTTCCAGTGTTTCTCAAGAAATGTGAATTCAGAGTCAATTATGAAACACCTAAACAACAGTTAAAAATTTTGAAATCTTGGACTAAAATTTAATCTTATCTACTACAGCCTCTATTATTAACTTCTGATAGATTAGAACCATTTTGAATATTCTTGCACTTGAAACCTCAACCGAATTTTGTTCGGTCGCATTGGCACTGAATGGCGATATTTTTCATCAAGAACAGCATGTTGGTAATATGCATTCTGAATTAATTTTATCCATGATTGATGATTTACTGAAAAAATCCAATTTGTTATCGCAGCAAATAAATGGCATCGCATTTGGCGAAGGACCAGGATCTTTTACTGGTTTGCGTATTGCATGCGGGGTTGCTCAAGGGCTTGCATTTGCAATGAATATTCCGATCGTAGGCGTCAGTACCCTAAAAGCGGTGGCGGCACGAACAAAAAGTGTAAGAGTTGTTGTTGCTTTAGATGCCCGCATGGGTGAAATTTATCATGCAGCTTTTGAACAATTAAATGATGAAGAATGGAGTACTGTGCATTCTGGATCGCTTTGTACCCCAGAAAATGCTCCACTATTAACAAATAGTGGATGGGTTGGTTGTGGCAGTGGATTTGCTATTTTCAAGGATGAGCTTTGCAAACGTTATGGCGAAAATGTTTGCGAAATTCGCAGCGAATTGTATCCACGTGCAAAAGAAGTCGCTGAATTAGCATTGCCGATTTTTATGCGGGGTGAAGGTCTTTCTGCATCAGGAGCCATACCTTGTTATATTCGCAATAAAGTTGCATTGAAAGAAAGTGAAAGATAAATGTGCTCCTGAAGTTCGTGAAATGACTCTTGAAGACGTTCAGGATGTTATTTTAATCGAACGCGAAATTTTTCTTTTCCCATGGTCAATTGGGAATTTTTCCGATTCCGTTAAAGCAGGTTATGTGTGCAGAGTTATTGTAAAAGAAAATACCATTCTTGGTTACGGCATCATGATGATGAGTCCTGAAGAAGGTCACATTTTGACCTTAGGAATTGGCGTCGATTGCCAAAAACAAGGCTTGGGTAAAGTGATGATTGATTATTTTTCCGATCACGCACGAATAAACAATGCCAAATCGATATTGCTGGATGTTAGAGAATCCAATGAGAGAGCTATCAGGCTGTATAAAAAAATGGGGTTCGAGCACATCGCCGTTCGCAAGGATTATTATCCAACGATGAGCGGTCGTGAAAATGCATTGGTGATGAAACTTATCCTATGAATAACCGCCGCAAAAAGATTCTGAATGAGCTTGGTCTGACACCGAGATGGAAAATAAGAACCGATTCAACACTTGAAACATCGGTTTTAAACGACAACACAACAGGCTTGAATGAGCTGATGGGTGATTCAGTAGACGCTACAAGTGAAAATCCGGTTTATCAAATGAGTTGGAAGCAACTCAAACTTGCTGTATCACAATGCACTGCCTGTCCTCTTCATGAAACACGGAAGAATACTGTGTTTGGAGTCGGTGACGAGCAAGCGGATTGGCTTTTTGTAGGAGAAGGACCTGGTGCACGAGAAGATGAAATGGGTGAGCCGTTCGTGGGTCAGGCTGGAAAACTTCTGGATCAAATGCTTGCTGCGATTCATTTGAAACGTGGTGACCGCGTCTATATCGCCAATATCGTCAAATGCCGGCCTCCTAATAATCGTAATCCCGCCATCACCGAAGTTAGTGCGTGCAGGCCTTATCTTAGCCGACAAATTGAATTAATTTCTCCAAAGCTGATTATTGCTTTAGGTAAAGTCGCCGCTGAAAATCTATTGGGCCGAAGTGACAGTCTTGGTAGTTTGCGTGGCAAGATTCACGATTTGTCAGGCACGCCTTTGATTGTGACTTATCATCCAGCCTATTTATTGCGAGCACTGCCAGAAAAAGCTAAAGCGTGGAAAGATTTATGCTTTGCGAAAGCAACCATGCAGTCGCTGAAGTAAAGAAGAAAAACTTCCCAAAAAAATAAAACAGCTTCATTTCCTACCAAAATTACGTGCACAAATGTCATTTGCATTATTACAATCAAATTCCGGTTGTGCAGAGGTCTTTTTGATAGCAATGAAATTGTCTATAAAAGGCTGATTAAAACTTCAAAGTACAAAAAATCGGTGTCGCCTGAACGTTGATCCACGCACGGATGTTTGTGCAATACATCGCAAGAGTTTGCGTTGATACGGTTTTTGACAAAATCGCCGGAGGTGAAGTGGGTATAACCTAAAATCGTGCTAATCCGTGGCGTAGGTTGGTAGCGGATACGCCCTTCAAATGCATGACCGCCGAAATCACCGCTTTGTCCAGTTCTATCGCGATTAAATCCAGGATCTTTAACGGTATTACTGATATTGCCATCGAGAATATCAAACATACGGTCGGTTTTACTAGCAAGCCAATAGGCACCATAACCCAATTCAAAACCTAACTTCTGCGTCGGATTGATTTCAAAGCGGATTTTGGGTGCTTTTAAATTCTCATAAATTACATAATGATCGGCTGACCAAGGACGCGCGAAGCCAAAAAAACGGTCAAAACGATTGTCGACACTGTCGTTAGGATCTTTGTCCCCACTTGCATATCCGTAGAACAACCCAACACGTGGTTTCCACGCATGCTCAAACGTTTTTCCAATCTCGATGGTGTAACCCTGTGCATCGACGCGATTCGGCCCAGAATATCCAAGTTGATGGTTGTAGCTGACATCGAAATCGAATAAATTGGAAACTTTGCCATAAGCACGAAATCCAGGCATGTGTATCAGTCGATCTAATCGGTTAGTAGCCGTAAATCCATTCGGATCGGCGGTTTGTTTTTGTCCCATGAAGTAAGGTTGGATGGTAATGATATCCGACCATTTGCGCCAAGTACCGATTGCGCCATAAAACCATAAATGATCATTGGCTTCATCGAATTTCGTTTGCAAGCGACGAACCGGTTGCATGCCAAACAAATCGACTTCCCAATCATTGACTTCGCGCCCCAAATTCAAACGAAATCCTTCAAAAGAATTGGTTGTATTTCGCCATTCATTTCTTGCAATAAAACGACGATCTATCGCTTCATAGGCCATGCGACCTACGCGAAGTCGTATAGGCCGATCTTGATTGCGATCATCGACACCGAGGCCATTTTTAAAATACAACTCGCCATAAGCATTGATAAGATCGTATTCGTTCCTTTCTTGATCGGTAATCGCGTGTTTATTATTGACTACACGAGAATCTTGAAACTCAACCGCAAAACGAAACGGATCGAGAATATTTTTTATGCCTATCCATGCCCGATTACGTAAAAATATGGGGTTATCTTCTCCACCTTCGATACGCCGTACATCATTATTCCGCCATTCATAACGGGTGCGATGTTCCAGCCCAACTTCTAACCAATTAATATCATTGAATTTTTCTACACCGATTTCGCTTAATTTCCGCACATAGCGTGGCGGATCGGTATCAGGATTGGTCGCATAACTATTTGAGCGTTGGTGATAACTGGTTTCTATTTTTTTATTTGCTGACGGCACAATAGATGGCAATGTTTTTTCTATTTCCTGCGACTTGGAATCTTGTAATGATTTATTCGCAACAACCGTATTTTTGTCGGCTTCAGGTATTTCCATGATTTTTTGTTGCATAGCCTGAAAATCGATTGTTTTTTTCTGATCTGCACTGAGGTGGTTTGAGCTAATAAAAAGCCAGCTCAATATAACCGTCTTAAATAAAAGACCAAATAATTTCATTTTATTTTTCTCCAAATTTTCTCTCCGGCTATCCGGTTGAGTTACTTATTTTTGTTATTTAGCCTCCTTTTTCAGGTCGGCATTTAAATGCTACTAGTAGGTTGCAAGCTGTGATTGATTGTAAAAATCAAAATGGAACTAACAACAGCATGATATTTTTGAGCTCATCACACTGTGCTCATTAAAGCGGATTTTTTTTGCAGTATTTTAGGGGTACAACTTTTCGATCATGGATGAATGTTTCTAGTGATTTATATTCGATATTGGATACAGCACGATGAATTTTCGGTGTTATTAAATCTTTTCCATCAAACTGAATGTGCTTTTTTGTTTTTAAATACTGATTCATTTGAATGATTGTTGAGAAGTTAAATTTAAGGAAGCGAGACGATACCAGTCATTCTTTATAATGTGAAATATTGTTTGTTTTAATAGTAATAACTAGAAGTTATATCCCACCGAAAAATTGACTCTAACATGCTAAAAATAAATTTTTTGGAATACAACTTAATTGACGGCAATAGCATGTGTGACTAACCGCAAAATATCAAATGAGGTGTAAGAAATCTCAGAATTATTTACAGAGAAATTGACTAAAATAAACCGTGATTTCATAAGGAGTAGCATTATTCAAACCTTTATGAGGTTTTACAGTATTGTAGAAGTTAATGAAATGCAATAGCTGAATACGTCTATCGGCGTTGTCTTTAAAGGAAATTTGACTGTGTCACATGTCCATCATTAGTGTGCCGATAACGCGCTCCGCTTTATCGGTAGTTTGCAGGCGATTGACGCGGATAAACTTCTGACCGATGCCTCGTTGCCTGCAAGCAGTGACGAAAGCATAATCGCTGGTTCCTTTAAATTAGGTACCGTTGACGGAGTAAGTGCTGTCGTGTCAATCAACATGCAAAAGTTTCCAGCTAGGAAGTTGCATAATTAAGACTCCTGCACAACCACCCCTGCCATTGCAATACCCAACTAAAATAGAGGTGTTTAAAAGGCAGTTGGAGCATAAGATACAAATGAGTTTTGGAACACTGGAATTGGCAGAGCGATTGAAGCGAGATAATGTTCTAATGAAGATTGATGCACTGATTGAGTGGGAGGAATTACGTCCGAAGCTTACGGGTTTATACAAGCGCGAGTTATCGCATGGTGGAGGACAGGAACCGTTTGATGTGTTGTTGATGTTCAAAGCGATCCTGCTGGGTCAGTGGCATAGTTTATCGGATGCGGCATTGGAGCAAGCACTTTGTATACGGATTGATTTTCTACCATTTTGTGGATTGTCCTTGTCGGACGCGATACCGAATGAAACCACTTTGTGCCGGTTCCGTAACCGGCTATTAACCAGCGACTGACTCGATGGATTGCTAGGTTCTATCAATGAGCAGCTTCAATCATACGGATTGATGATCAAAGGTGCGACGGGACGTTCATTGATGCCACGCTAATGAGTCAGCGGCACGCCCTAGAAAGACTATCACCCTGGAACGCACAAGACGGCTATGTGCGGGGGATTCACACCGCCCCTACCAACCAGAGTAAAATGATGCATTTCGAAGCAGCTATCGATGATGCGCATATCGAGGCGAATCGGGTGTATGCCGACA
The DNA here is from genome assembly GCA_020890945.1 of Nitrosomonas sp. Classification (GTDB taxonomy): domain Bacteria; phylum Pseudomonadota; class Gammaproteobacteria; order Burkholderiales; family Nitrosomonadaceae; genus Nitrosomonas. The sequence goes on along the minus strand of JAJHPK010000001.1, from coordinate 14,502 downwards.
AGGGATCCGGAAGCCAACGCCAATCGGCAGCTTCTAAGAAAGCAAACGATCAAGAGCGCAATCATGCATCGCACGTACAAAAACAAATCGCTATCGGCGCGCCAGAAGTTGGCGAATCAATTGATCAGCAAAAAACGCTATATTGTCGAACAGTGTTTCGGCACAATCAAACGTTTATTCAGAATGGGGCGCGCCAGCTACTTCGGTATGGTAAAAGTCAACGCCCAAGTCATACTAAAGAGTATCTGCATGAATCTGAAAAAAGCAGCTAACAAAATCTTCGTAGATCAACCATTAAGGGAAGCAATCCGTCCAAATGTTGCATAAGGAGGGAAATTTCCCTCATTAATCACAGCAAATTTACGCAGTTATGCGGAGGTCTTGGCTTTTGCAAAAATCTTATCCAATTTGTCGAATCTGGAGAATATTCGACGAAATTTTTTAAGTTTACGGAATAATTTTCTGATTTTATTGAGTTTTTGTATATGTCGCGATCATATCCCCATGGCTCCAACCGATTGGTTTTGGGATGGACAACCGAGATATAACCGAACTTCAATACAAGCTGTCTGGTTTGATTACCTTCATAAGCACGATTCACCAGCAGATGAGTAGGTAAAGAGACGGGACTGAGTGCTAACAGGAGTAGTCGCTCTTCCGGTATGTCATGTATATGCCTCCGGAAATAGGGAAAAAGTTATGACTGTTCTGGTATCTGTGGCAACCAGATGAATTTTAATGGTCCAGTCGACTCTGGATTTACCGATAGATTGTGGGTCGTTTTTTTTAATGTGTCAGTACCGTCAGGATGCACTTTGATGCTGGTTCTATCCATCGAAACGGTCTCAATTTTGATGCGAATGATTTGTTGTTGCTGCAACTGCTCAAAAGCTTTTTGAAGTACGCCACTTTTCTTCCATCGACTCACTCGGGTGTAGATCGTATGCCAATTGCCGAAGCGCTTCGGTAGTCCACGCCACTTGCAACCATGCTCGTTAATGTACAGAATAGCATTGAGTACTTGCAGGTTGGAATAACTGACATTGCCACGCTGGCGCGGCATGCAGTGTTCGATTTGCTGATATTGAATTTCGGTAATTTTCATCGCTATATTATATCAAATAGTGTTAACAGAACCTAAAGATCTCTGCATAACTGTCTTTTTGAGTTTTTTAGATCACTTTCAGCATTGATAAATCAAATGCTTATAAAGCTTGCGCAACCGATATAACAAGTTATGCAGAAGTCTGACCTAGTTAAAATAGGAATTTTTCTTGCATATCCCCAGCGAATTCAGACTTTGAAGGATAAAGCGTTGGATTTTTCTGCCATCTGATCCAATATAAGCTATAGATTTCATCTTTTGCTTTTTGCTTGGGATCAAGTCTGAGTTTTTGTGTTCCACTCTTTTTTGCTAATTTCTTTTTGGCTCTAGACTAGCAGATACAATCTGTTAGTTTAGGGAAGCACTGAACAATTATTCCCGGCAATTCATTTTTGGCAGCGTTTTGCCGCCAGATTTCTCCTGCTTGTGCTTCATCGTCTGTCGTTGGCGCATTTTTTTTGAGTGGATTCCCCCTCAAGTAGCCAGCAGTCGCCTGCGCAGCAGATGCAAGTTGGTCAAGCCCATCATCTATTCACCTGGAGATAATGCAGCTCAATGTGTGACAGCAAAACTGGCCACAGTATTACCCCTTCCATTTCGCTTAAGAAAACCTCCCGGCGCGTCCGGCGTTTCTTGTGACTTTAGTCAAGATATGCAAGGCTCAATTGGCGTGATTTGGCGTGCTTAAAAGTTATCAGGTATCACTATTAGCTCAAACTTCGGAATTGGTTCAACGTTTCCTTAGAGATTAATGCCATGAATAATGGCATTTTTATGTTTTTTACTTTTCCTAAAAATAGTATAGAATTTTTTATAGATAGTTTTGATGGATTTTCAAATAATTAGTCTCTAGACTAGCAGAGGTTAATAATATCTAATGAGCTGCCGTAGTTCACTAGCAAGTTCATCAGGTTGTTTTTTTCCTCAACCCCATTCCAGATTCTTTCAAATGCAGCTTGAAGTTAGCTGATACGCCGTTAAACTTTGCAAATCGTCGCTCGGTAAAACTCCAAAACGATTCAATACCGTTAATGTGAGCAGTGCTCACCTCGGGCAAATTCATTGCCACCATACAATACTCGAAAATGCTTGAAGTATCCCATATCTACCAAATCATTATAACCATGCAAGCCATCACTATAAATATCACTTTCAATGGACACTCTACCTAGCATTACTGTCCGTAAAGTCAAGCGCTTACAATCTATTGCTATTTCAGTGTATACGCTCAAACACTCCGAAAATAGGTTGTTTTAATATACCGCGACCGCGTTTGAGTTTGCCGTGATAAACACGATGCCGTTTAGCACCAAAATAGCTTTCATCAACTTCTACTCTACCTGATAGCTTGTCTTTAAGGGCAGTCTGATAGCGGTATATTACTTGCTTGAATAGGTCATGCCAGCGATTAATCGTGTTACGATTCTTATACAACAGCAGTGCCAGTTTTACTGGCTGGTATATCAATGCTAAAACATTGAATTATTTTTTAACAATATAATCACTTAATTTACTGTTTCTTAACATCTTGCTAGACTAGCAGATTGTATCTGCTAGTCTAGAGCCTTATCTATTATCAATATAATTGCGAACATGATTAATCGCTTGAAGCAAAATTTCTTTTGGTTTGTTTTTTCTATTGGTGGCGCTTTTTCTTTTGCAGTGATTGCTTTGAATCGCGGTGAATCGATTGGTGCCATTTGGATAGTCATTGCAGCGGTATGCGTATATTTGATTGCCTATCGTTTTTATAGTTTATTTATTGCTACTCGCGTATTAGGGTTGGATGCGACGCGCATGACACCGGCGCATAAGCATAACGATGGTTTGGATCATGTGCCGACTAACAAATATGTGTTGTTTGGGCATCACTTTGCAGCGATAGCTGGCGCAGGGCCATTGGTCGGACCTATTTTGGCAGCACAAATGGGGTATTTGCCCGGTATGTTGTGGCTACTGGCAGGAGTTGTTTTTGCCGGGGCCGTACAAGATTTCATTGTGTTATTCGTTTCAACTCGACGCAATGCACGTTCATTAGGTGATTTGATCAAGTCGGAATTGGGGAACGTTCCGGGCATGATTGCATTATTTGGTGCATTTTTTATCATGCTGATCCTGCTAGCGGTTTTATCATTGATTGTCGTGAAAGCTTTAGCCGAGTCGCCTTGGGGTTTATTTACGGTTGCTGCCACAATACCAATTGCTTTATTTATGGGCATATACACGCGCTATATACGTCCTTGTAAGATTGGCGAAGTTTCTCTGATCGGATTTGTGTTATTGATGTTGTCCATTGTGGCAGGGCAGTATGTTCAGGAACACGAAGTTTGGGGCAACGTTTTTACCTTAACCGGTGTGCAATTGACTTGGTTGTTGATCGGTTACGGGTTTATCGCCTCAGTATTGCCTGTTTGGTTGCTATTGGCACCGCGCGATTATTTATCGACATTTCTAAAAATTGGCACGATCGTTGGTTTGGCAATTGGTGTGGTGATTATTTCTCCAGAACTGAAAATGCCGGCAGTGACACAATTCATCGATGGCTCGGGTCCGGTTTGGTCAGGTGATTTGTTTCCTTTTCTATTTGTCACGATTGCATGTGGTGCTATCTCCGGTTTTCATTCGTTGATTGCCTCGGGTACTACGCCCAAAATGATTCAAAATGAAACTGACGCACGATTCATTGGTTATGGTGCAATGTTGATGGAATCATTTGTTGCCATCATGGCTTTAGTCGCGGCGGCTGCATTGGAACCTGGCATTTACTTCACGATGAATAGCCCCAGCGCCATTATCGGCACTACTGCGGAGTCCGCCGCACAAACGATTTCACAATGGGGATTTTATGTCACGCCGGAAATGATCAACCAAACGGCACAAAATGTAGGTGAGCACAGTATCATTTCCCGTACTGGGGGAGCACCGACTCTTGCGGTTGGCATGGCGCAAATATTGTCAGAAGTAGCGGGTGGAACGACAATGATGGCTTTTTGGTATCACTTTGCCATTCTATTTGAGGCTTTGTTCATTTTAACTGCAGTAGATGCGGGTACTCGTGCCGGGCGGTTTATGTTGCAAGATCTGCTTGGATCCTTTATTCCCGCGATGAAACGTACGGATTCACTGATCGCTAGTTTGATTGCGACTGCATTGTGCGTTTCGGGTTGGGGATATTTTCTCTATCAAGGCGTGGTAGACCCACTAGGTGGCATCAATACCTTATGGCCGCTATTTGGTATCTCTAACCAAATGCTGGCGGGAATCGCGCTGATTCTATGCACTAGTGTGTTGTTCAAAATGAAACAGGATCGTTATGCCTGGGTGACTTTGATTCCGGTGACTTGGGTCAGTGTCTGTACTTTGACTGCTGCATGGCAGAAAATTTTCCATGATAATCCGCGTATTGGTTTCATCGCGCATGCACAGCAGTATCAAGAGGCTATTTCGCAAGGAATCTTGTTGGCCCCAGCTAAATCAATCGAACAAATGCAACAAGTTGTATTTAACGATTACGTAAATACCTCGTTGGCGGCCTTGTTCATGCTGGTTTTAATCAGTATGCTGGTATTTGGTGTGCGGACTGTGTTACTTGCGCGCGTGATTAATCATCCAACTGTCCAAGAAGCACCGTTTGAACTCTTGCCACCTGCCGCACTGCCACAGAAATAACAGGAAAAGAAAATGATATTTAAAGCACTTAACAAGGCACTGATACACACTAAGCAAAGCATGCGATTGATGGTTGGCGTTCCTGACTATGAAATGTATGTCAATCACATGAAAATAGCGCATCCGGAACAATCTGTCATGTCTTACCCGGAGTTTTTTCGCGAACGCCAAGAAGCTCGTTATGGCGCAAAAGGCCGATTAAATCGTTGTTGTTAACGACGCCACAGCATGAAGCTTGCGTTTATTTATTGATCCGTAGCAACACCAAAATAGCGCCGCTTCCGCCGTCCGATGGCTTCGCTTGATAGAAAGCCATCACGCTTGGATGCTGTGCTAGCCAATGACCGACTTGTTTTTTCAGAATAGATTCACGGTTGGGTGAGCTTAAGCCTTTGCCGTGGATAACGCGAACACACCGAAGTTGCCGTTCGATACATTCCATTAAGAATGTGGCTAACTGCTGTCGTGCAGTATCTCGCGTGAATCCGTGTAAATCCAAATTATCTTGAATTGGCCAATACCCACGGCGTAAGCGACGCAGGGTTTGTTGTGATACTCCTGGCCGCGCAAAAGACCAGTCGTCTCCCGACTCAATTGAGACCGAAGGAGAATCAGAAAAAATATCGTCTCCATCATGTTCAATATTCGGTTTTCGCTTTCGTGGAACCGCCACGACGCGACGATTATTAAATTCCTTATGATTGGGAGTTGATAACGGGATCACATCCTGCATGGCTTTACGAAACAAGGTATTATCACAAACGCTATCTTCAGATTTTTTTGTATCATCGTGAAAATCATTCATGATCTTTTCGTAACTTGTTGCTATCTAGAATTACGGTTTTAAATTATCCAGGTATTTTTCGGCATCTAGCGCAGCCATACAACCAGTTGCTGCACTGGTTACAGCTTGGCGGTAGATATGATCTTGCACATCTCCAGCGGCAAATATACCAGGGATACTCGTCGCAGTTGCATTACCTTGGTGTCCCCCGTGCGTAATGATGTAGCCTTTTTCCATATCTAATTGGCCTACAAAAATGTCAGTATTGGGTTTATGACCGATAGCGATAAATACACCTTGTAGATGGATCGTTTCTAACGAGCTGCTTTGAGTGTTTCTGATGCGAATACCGGTGACACCTGATGAATCACCCAACACTTCATCCAGTACGTGATTAAGAGCTAATTTAATGTTGCCGTTGCTGACTTTATCCATTAATTGGTCAATCAGAATTTTTTCTGCGCGAAATTGTTCTCGGCGGTGAATGACTGTTACGGAACGAGCGATATTAGCGAGATAAAGTGCTTCCTGCACGGCGGTATTGCCACCACCAACCACAGCGACATCTTGATTTTTATAGAAAAAACCATCACACGTTGCACAGCCAGAAACCCCGCGCCCCATAAACGCTTCTTCCGATGGTAGTCCGAGATACTGTGCGGACGCACCAGTTGCGATGATTAATGCGTCACAGGTATAAGTTCCTTGATCACCTATAAGCGTAATAGGTTTTTCCGTAAGTTTAGCGGTATGAATATGATCAAAAATGATTTGTGTATTGAAGCGTTCCGCGTGTTTCAAGAAACGCTCCATCAAATCAGGCCCTTGCACTCCCATAGCGTCTGCAGGCCAATTATCGACTTCGGTGGTGGTGGTCAATTGACCGCCTTGCGCCATGCCGGTAATGAGAACGGGATTCAAGTTAGCGCGTGCAGCATACACTGCAGCGGTATATCCGGCCGGTCCAGAACCGAGAATTAAAAGTTTATTATGTTTGGTGGTCATGATATTTTCATTTGTTATAATTTTTGTGATGAAACCGAAACAATATTGTACTGGTAAAAGAAAATATTATGCTGATCGTTTTACATTTCGAAGATTCCGGGTCTGTTGGCAATAGAAAAATATAACTTAATCGTTAAAAAAGTATTTCATAAGACATAGAATTACTCAAACTTTAACGAAACATCACAGGTAAGTTTGGTAAATTTCTAACCTGCAATTTCCCGAGTTCTTGCCGAGAAGATGAGCGTATACGGGAAACCCATTTATTTTCTTCTCGCTACAATCACGCCATCTCGCGTAGGATTAATAAACGCATCAAATTCTGCATCATTAAAAATCATCTGATTGTGTTGCATAATGGCTTTAGTCGATTCGCTCACGCTGTCGGCAGTATTGAGGTCATTCTGTAAAGCGACTCGCCCACTCCACAACACATTATCAGCGATATATAACCCGCCAGGGCGTATTCGGTTTTTTGCCATTTGCCAAATTTCTGGATAACCTTCTTTGTCTGCATCGTTATAGCAAATATCAAACAGACCTTCGGTTTTTGTAAAAGCATCTTGTGCTTTTTCTACCTTGAAATCAATTCGCTGCCATAAATCAACGGTAGTCAGGTATTTCTCTGCTGCGGCGCGATTCGCTGGATTCATATCGCTACAAATCACTTCTCCCTCCGCGCCGACTGCTTTAGCAAACCAATAAGCTGAATAACCATAGCCGCTACCAAATTCAAATACACGTTTGGCTTGAATCATTTTTGCCTGCATTTCTAAAAAAATCCCGACCAGTCGATTAACAATCGGAAAGTTATGTTGCTGCGCATATGCTTCCATTTCAAGCAGCACGGAATGATCGGTCGATGACACAAGCGTGCGCATATAACGATCTATCTCCGGAGACACTACGGGTAATGTTAAATCAACTCGACCTTTTTCCTGTTTCATATGACATTCCTTCAACTACTTTCTACACCAATGCCTTGTTTTCTGGCAATCACTACGCATTCTTCACCCGACTGCTTATCGGCTATATACATCATACGCGCAAACAATTGAAACCAAAATCCTCGAACAATATCCCGATAAGTAACGAATCGAGGCGGGCTTTCAAATCCATTTGTCAGTTCAAAGCTATTTTGACCGATGGCGAAAGCGCCAATCGGTGTTGTCCAGGATTGAATGCGCTTAAAGCCCGCTTTTTGTATAATTTGCCTTAAATTATTGGGAGTGAAAAGATGCAAATGCCTCGGGGGTTCCAGTCCACGCCAGCGAGCAGCAAATTTTCGATGACCGCAACTATGCGCATTGGGTGTCAGCAGTATCAAAATCCCATCGGGTTTGAGCAAGCGATAACAAGTCGACAATATAGCAAGCGGATCATGCACGTGTTCGATCACATGACTCATCAAAATGACATCGTATTGTTCGGAAACAATCATATTCTCGAGTGGTCCTAAGTGCATCGCAATACCCAAATTTTGGGTAACCCACTCGCTCGCGACAGGATCAATTTCTTGTCCCGTAACTTTCCACCCCAATTTACGCAAGCGGCTTAATCGTTTGCCATTTCCACAACCAACTTCCAACAGCTTACCAAGCTTGCTATCGTCAAGATACATGCGTTTATATCGCTTTCGCTCTTGAAACAGCCCCAGTATGCTGATTTTATGAAGCACGGTACGCAAAAACTTCAACCAGCCTGTTAAGTGCAAATCTTCAGCGGTGTGGGTATAGTAAGTTTGATAAATTTTGCCAATATCATTAACAACCGGTCTAGGATCGAGCCAAATATGACCGCAGTTTATCGCGGTACACTTTCTGAAGCTCCATTTACCTGGCGCTCCAAATAAACGATCCATGCAATTTTGATAGATGATAACGCTACTTTCATTACACAAATAGCACGTTGCATTTGTTTCTGTAGCGATAGAAGAGGTATTTTGTGTCATCTCACGATAGCAATAAATGAGAAAGCGCCACTATTGCTGTCGCCATCGCATAGCAATCGCAGTAATCATCAGCACAAGTAACGGTGTTCGGCTAAAAATCAAAAAAGTATCCGTCAATCCAGCTAACAACATGTAACTGATCAAACCAATCCCGAGAATTGCAAATTCGCTTTTTTGAAAGGCAAAGTACCAATTCCAGAAGAGAAATGCTAATGCCGATATTCCTAACAAACCCAGATGTATACCGATTTCTATCCAATCATTATGAAAATGCGAAGTTTTCTGGAATTTTGGTAGATCTTTATAGAGACCCTCTCGATAACTTTGAATGGTACTCTCGAAATATTCTTTTGCGGACCCTGTGCCGTGCCCAAGCCACGGTCGTTCGGCAATGCCGTGTAATCCCACATCCCACATGGCAATGCGGTAGCCCAAACTGGATTCATAACGATCCTGCTGTAATAAAGCAATATCGTTTTTAGCCTGCATCCAACGTTCTTGGAATACGGCGCTATGTAAAGCAAGAATAATCGTAATCGCCAATAAAGATAACAAAATGGTCGTAAGTTTTATGCGTTGCGCTTTGTAATAGCAAAAAAGCATAATAACTGCTGCTGCGAGAGCAGCAAAAAGAAAAATCCTGCTATTCTGATGAAATTGTACTAATAAAACGCAAAACGCCAATACCCACAACAAGGTCTGCATCAACGCTGTTCGATTCGCACAAGAAATACCCACTATCGTTACGAAACCTACACCCAGCATCGCCGAGAAGCTTAAGTACGACATTGCCAACAGCGGGACGCCTTGCGCATCTAGAGCGATCCATTGATAGCTTCCCAAAATCACTACGCCAATATAACCAACGAGTAATCCTGACAACGCCCAACGTAATCGCTGCTGATTGAGTAACGAGTAATAAGGAACAAAAATTAATAATACAAAGTATTTCAACCACTTCATGCGATCATCGCCAAACTGCTCGCTCCACGATAATCCTGCAAGCAATAACAAACATAATACAAATAGCGCTTGGACAAACGGTTCTCGGATCGTTTCGCGAAAACGAAGCAAACCGCCATCAACGATCCAAGCGACGATCAATAATGGAAAAGTAATCAGATTAACTTCACTCTGCCAAAATCCTAAACTAAAGAGCAATAACAGCAACCGAATCGAGGTTTCCTGCCATTTAGGATTGATGTGCATAAAATTTCTTAAAAAGAATTTTTAAATGAATCGAGAGTGTTGCAAAGACTTAATACGGTAGCAAAATTTTATCGAGATAGCCAATCAGAAATGGTATTCAACCAGGCCAATTTTTGACTTCCAAATGGTTTAATCGCGCCCATCCAATCAGTAATATTCGCCAAATTAAAGATACTCCGGGTAGTATCCAAAAAGCTGAAATGCGTTTATCCAACCGCGATCGCCCTTTCAATATCAAGCGAATAACCTCGGTCAGCTTTAAAGCAATAGTATGCATTTGCAAACAGGATAATTGCGCCAGCGGTGACGAAGTTACCCAATAAACGCTCCCACCCTGCTGCATCACTTTATCCAAGTTATCTTTCAACTCGGATGACAGATTATCCAAAGTATGTCGTGCAGAAATCAGCAGAATATTGCGCTGTGCATCGGGATAACGGGAAAAATAAAGCGCTCGATTGCGCGCTACCAATGCGCGATATTCTTTTCCGCGGCCAAATGAAGCGCCGCCTTCGTGATGAAGATAGCAATCAGGATGAACACCTAGACGCCAGCCTTGTGCAATTAAACGTCGTCCCAAATCAGTATCTTCGTAATAACCTCGACCAAACTGCTGATCAAATCCACCTAAGGCCAAAAACAATTTTCGGCGAACTAGAAAACCATAACCTTGAAATCGATAGGTCGTAATATATCCACCGGTTTGACGTTGATATCGACTCGCTTCATGACGAAAAAAAGCATCATGAATTGGACTGATAATTGCAAGTTTGTCATCTTCCTGTAACGCCTGGCATAACTTAGGCAAAAAATTTTCTCTGATTTCAGTATCAGAATTAAGAACCAATACCAAATCAGCTTCACAACGAGCAACGGCGTCGTTGACAGATCGGCCATAGCCTTGATTTTTTTCGGCGTGATGCACATGAATTTTTGCATCGATGCAATCATCCAACAGGGTGCGCGTTTCGACATGGGATGCATCGTCTTGAATGCAAATCTGTTGAATCGATTCCTTGAGATGCGTTAAAACCGAATCAATGCAACGTTTCGTTAAAACGGGAGAGTTATAAACAGGAATGACAACATCGACTGAAAACGTAACGGACTGGCTTATCACAACTCGATCAGGGTCTTTCAAAAATCAAATAAGCCTCGCCCCAATTTCTGCTGGGTCTCAGTTTTACTTCGAGCCCAGCTTGTTGCATTAATGCGATGGCTTCATTGCGTTCAGCTTCAGTGCCTAATTCAATGATCACCGATTTTAATGCAGGGTTCTTTAAAACAACTGGAGCGCCTTTCAAAATTGCCAGCTCTAAACCGTCGACATCGATTTTCATATAATTGGGATAAGGGAAGCCCCACTGACCACATAGGTCATCTAACGTCACTCCAAACATGCCTTGTATGTGGGTTGCCGGTATTTTCATATTTTCGAGATCTTCAGCGCCAAATTGCGATCTGTTGCCACCCGGAATAAATTTGGGAATATACAGTTTTGAAAATTCAGTTTTTCCGGATACGGCGACACAATAGGAAGAGATTTCTTCGCTCAAGTTATTAAGGTATATATTTTTGTTGAGCGCATAATAGTTGTTACTTTGAGGTTCGAAAGCGTAAATTCGGACTTTGTGCCCATATTTCTTGGCGGGATACAAAGAATACTGACCTATGTTTGCACCGATATCGAAATAACAGCTATCGGATTCAAAACTATCTAGCCAATCCAACGTATCGGGTTCTTTTATCGAATAAGTTTTTGCACGGTTCAAGGTACGCAAATGATCCACCGAAATCAAAATAGATTGATCTCTGACTTGAACATTGACATAACCGCCTTTTAGTTTATAAGCACTTACTATTAATTCATTAATGATATTTTTAAGGGACACTATGTTCTTCTATATTGAGCGTATCGCAATACCATACGCTTAATGAGACAATCTGCCTAGCATGTAACAGATTCATTGTGATAATTCTTCAAGTAACGTAACAAAACGTGCGAGTACATTACCATCCGGAACATCCAGCATTTCTCGCAAAAAGTGCTGACGATTTTCTTCGACATAAAAAGAATCAAATCCATTTTTCAAGAAACCATCGATTCTTTCATAAACATCGTCGCGGCATTTCAATTCAGTTTCAGGCATGTAATAGGCGACGGTTGAGCGTGCGGCTATCAAGTAATCGGCCGCCAGTACTGGTTTTTTTACTCTTACCGCTTCAAAAACGACTGAAGTTGCCAAATCAATAATCACATCTGACCAGTTCATCAAGTGTACCGAATGAATATTATCATCCGCAATTCGCACATTGGGTAACTTTCGAATCGAACTATCCGTGGTTAACGATTGCTTCCAGCCACTACGGGTATGCGGTTTGATAATCAACTCTACATCTGGAAATTCTGCAATCATGTGAACCACTTCACCGACTTCTTCCCAAAAGGTCGTAAAGTTGGCTTTACGCAAAAACATGACGATCTTAAGCCGGCTATTTGATCGCACCAATGGTGTTGGCGGCATTAATCCAGACAGAATCCCCAACCACTCTTCACAGTATCTTGGTGAACCCAACACAGCAATTTTTTCTTCCGGCAAAAAAGGGCGAAAACGGATGGCACACAACTCATTAGGTACCACCAATTTATCAAAAATTTCCGCCGTGGAAAATAACGTATCAGGCATGACACGTCTCTCGCCGCGACGAATTAATTGACTGGCATGAGGACTATCACCATGCGGCAATGAAACAACTTTCAACCCTCGTTTTTTTGCCAATGCCACAACAACTTCAACCCATTCAACACAAATGACGGAATTTCTTTCTACCCAATCAAAAGCGACAACCCCTTCACTACTCCCAGCAAAGCAACGTTCCAGCAAGAAATCCGCCGTACGACTCCAAAGTGGTTCGCGTTTTTTTTCATCGTAACGTTCCGCAAGCGCGGCTACTAAATTACCAATAATGTTGATTCGGCGCACATTCCTTGTCAGCAATAACATTTGCAAGCGCCACCTCAGATACTCCAGCCATGAAAATAACTCTTGCATGTGCGCGACACGCACACCTTTCAATTGGCTCAAATATTGCACACGGAAATCACGGCGAAACTTCGGCGAGCCAATTAATACCACATCACATTGATGACCGGATTGAATCCATTTATAAATCACCGGCGTAACGTGATCAATATCGTTATAGTGTCGAAGAAAGAAAAGCGCTTTCATGATGAAATCGGGGTGGTTATCAATTTATTTAAAATACGATGCCCTATATATGTTGGGTTGCGAATTCTGCATGGTTGCAGCAATCTTTTTGCAAGAATCAAAGCGCGCTATTCTACTCTTGAGGAGAGCTAATTGTCAGCAAACATTGATCAAATTCCTTTGCTTTAAATTTATGTTGCAAAAAAAATAATTTTCCTGATGAAAGAACTATTTTTCGCATACGATCAAAGGGGAAACTTCAAGAAGTTCTAAAAATTTGTTAGTCATTGCCAATTAATAACAAATTTTTTCTGCGATCAAATTCAAAATAGATTGCTTAGAAAAAACGAACCATTCCTCAGATTCCGTATGACGCGCTCCATTAGGCGTGGTTGAGGCATTTTTGTCAGGATAAAATAGCAAGGTGATTGTTCGTGCCTTGAAATCGGTACAATTAAATTCATAGTGTGTTTTCAATGAATGAAATTGACCGGGTTGTTGCACTGTATAGCTAGATAAAACCCATATTCTTCGTCGATCCTCATTTTTGTCGACCGTACTCCAGTCGACATAATGTTTTATGCCTTGCTTATTCGTCTGTTCGAGAACAGTCCAGTCCGCTTTCACCTGAAAAGCAATTATCGATAAAAGGGTTAGCATTAGTATTTTGTTTTTCATGATTAATTCTGGTTGAAAAATTGTCTTCGCGGTCATTGTTATTTTACGGGATCTAGGAAAACGTTCATGGAGATGTTTTTACAAGCAAGATGCTGTATTTATGTTGAATGTTGTAAAAGTGTATTATTTCACCATAAATAAGTTTTCACTGTTGAAACTTTGGTCTATTCTTAGCGCTGGTTTGGTGCCAAGTTTTTCTTCTCAATTAATGTGAATTTACATTTCGACGACGTATTATCGTATTTCGAGCGCGTTTTATTGTATCTAGAATCGCTGGTTCTTTAACAGTCGTCGATATTTGAGGAAATTTCAGTTTAGAAACCTTCTAGCTGATACTAATCACTAACAGCGTTATATATCTTCAATCTGGGGTTAATTATGGAAGAATTAAATCAAGCTTGGGTCATGTTGAAGCTTGGCGGCGTTATTATCATACCGCTGGTAGCGCTCGCTATAATTGCGGTGGCAATCATGCTTGAAAAAGCTTTTATTTATTGGCGTTATGCGCGATTGTCCAATGATTTGTTGAATCTAGTGGAAACCTATGGGTTTAAATGGAATGATTTGGAAAAGATTCTTTCAGGATTGGATCAACGCCATTATTACAAACGCTTTTTTGAGGTGGTTATTTCTAACCGCCACAAACCTGCTTGGTGGACGGAATCACGCGCTGCGGATGAAGCGCAAATCATTGAAGAATCGCTTGGCCGTCGGCTTTGGGCACTGGAAACGATCGTTACCGCAGCTCCCTTATTAGGATTAGTTGGAACTGTGGTCGGTATGATGCGGGCTTTCCAAGTAATTGGTAGCGAAGGAGTGGTTAATCCTACCGCCGTAACCGGAGGGGTTGCCGAAGCGTTGATCGCAACCGTCGTGGGATTAGCTATCGCAT
>JAJHPK010000106.1 GCA_020890945.1 Nitrosomonas sp. | reverse complement strand
AAGAGGTTATAATCTGTTAGCAGATGTAATCAATGGCGTTAAATTTGTTAACGGTATTAAACAAGCAGAGGATCAAAAACAGAATGCCGCTTGATTCTCTATACACCAGATTTGACTATAGCTCGTAGATTTCCGTTATTGGCTATAGTTTCACATTTGAAAAAATCAAAATCAATCCGTTTCTTTTTAGACATCGAATTGTCCTTTTCGTTAGCAAGAAATCAGTACTAATTGTGACAAATTATGGCACAAATAAAGGCGATTAGAGTATTGTCAAACTATTTTTAACATCAGTTCTTGGCAGTATCACTAAGAGGCAAGTAAATTAGCTAATTTTGAAGCTAGCTGTTCCACATGCTTCGTTTCACATTCCCAAATAACAATAACTTGCCAATCTGATGCAACAAGCCAAGCCATGTTTTCCGCATCTTTTGCTTCATTTCGTTTGATTTTGGGAAGCCAATAATCTTGATTTGACTTTGGGTATCTGATTTTTCCATGGCAGTTATGTCCATGCCAAAAACATCCATGAACAAATATCGCTATTTTACGCCCCATAAAGGCGATATCTGGTTTCCCTGGTAAATCTTTACGGTGCAATCGGTATCCTCTATATCCTAGCTTGCGGCATAGCTTTCTGACGGTAAGCTCAGGGCGCGTGTTCTTCGATTTGACTAAACGCATTCTTTCGCTACGCTCTTTCGTTAAAAGAGTGTCTGTCATTGGTATGTCTTTATTGGCAATTCTCAATAAACAAGACTTTTGACGGAATCCAATCTCGCGAGTAGCTATCTGCTAGTCGCAACCATTCCTTTATGCGCTGATTTGGTGGCACAGAAAAACCCCAATACTCAACGAAAAGGGCATCCTCCATTCTTAAAGCAGCATCTCGGATATCTGCTTCGATGAGTTGTATTGCGCGCTGAATATAAATTCCACCATTGTCATCGTTGCTTGGATTTGCCACGCTTCCTGCTGAGAACAAATCTCGCGCTTGATGACATAAAACACCGTGGTATGTCAGCAAATATAACAACATCGTCATATTTACTTTTAGAACGACCAGATTCGACTATGCGAGGACAAAGCAAGATGGCTTCGGCTCTTAATTTAATCTTTTCTGCGGCAGAAAGCTTTGTATACAGACGTGCTTGGATTGGAAGCGTGTGCTCTTCCCCAGATGCATCTTCTAACCACCACAACCGCTCGCCAGCTTTTAGTCTTTTGCGTGCATATTGTCTGATATAGGTCATTTTCTCATGCATCTCAGAAACTCGAAAATCGTCGTAAGAAATTCCCATTTGCTCGAATAAAGATATTGGTGCTCCAATCTCCACCTCGAATCGAGGAACATGGGAAGTACGAACATGCATGACACTTTTCGCGTATTCACCCCATTTCACGTCTGGCTCGCCGCCCATCTTGCCAAAAATGATATAGACAATTTTTACTTCATCAATTCTATTAGTTTCTAAGACACTATTTGCAACGCTGCGCCAAGTATCGTTAGTGGTAAATTTGACTTCGATGCCGAATTCGCCAACGGCGATATCAGGAAATGCTTGTGGATGCGGATCAAAGTCGATTTTAATCGACGGGTCATTGATAGAGTTTCCTATGATCTTACGCACTCTATTTTCAAACTGCTTCGCATTTGTGAAAGGAACTTGCCTTGCTTCGTCGCGCAAAGTCGCGACAACTACATCAAGTAGACGCTCGAATCCTTCTTTTGTCATATTCCTACCAATGGCACAAGAATCTGCGCCCCAATCAAAAAGACATAGATTAAAGCTAGTACGTAGACATGTCTATCTGCGTATTTCTATTTCAAAGATTCGGTGACAGCTTTAGCGATATGCCAAGCAAGAACAGGAGGAACGGCATTGCCAATTTGCCGCTCAGTTTCCCTTAATTTGGCATCAAAAATGAAGTTATCCGGAAATGACTGAATTCGCGCAGCTTCTCGCATCGAAATGCGACGTGGCAACTCATAATGCCACTGGATATTACCGTGGCATTCTGCGCGTATTGTATAGCCTGGACGATCAGCCACAAGCCTACGATCTCCTTGATCTGGACTTCGGTTGGCGCGACTCCAGATATGATTGATACTCTCATCTTCCGAAAGTGCCACTAGATCATGCAAAGCTTTTTTAACCGTAATGTGATCTTTAATCTCGACTGTTGGATTGGGATGTTTAAAGGGTTTTACCCCTGGAAGTGTACCGATAATTATAACGCGTTCACGAGTTTGAGGAACACCATAATCTGCCGCATGATAAAGTTTAAAACTTACATCGTAACCCAGAGCCTCAAAGTCTTTTAGTACCTGTTGGAGAGCTTTTGCGTGAGGTTTCATCAGCAAGCCCTTCACATTCTCCGCAATGAATATTTTAGGTTTTACTCGCGCAACAGCCTCGACCATTGCTCTATACAAACCACTACGATGGCCTTGGATACCTGCTCCCTTTCCATTAATGGAAATGTCTTGACATGGAAATCCCCCGATTACAATATCCGCTTCAGCTGGTAAATCATCGAGCTTCATCCAGATATCCCCTTGCCTTATATGGCTACCGATGTTTTTACGATAAGTCTTACAAGCAGCCTCATTTAATTCATTAGCCCAAATCAATTTAAAGGGATGTCTTGAATATCGGCGACCAAGTACAGTAAAGCCCCCTAAAAATCCTAAATCCATTCCGCCGCAACCAGAAAATAATGAAATAACCTCAAAACGTGTTTTGTTTGATGTTCTGTCGGCTGCTGAGGTGTTATTAACTATTTCATCTGAATCCGAAATTTCCAAACCAACGAACGATTTAGAAGTTCTATCGGACGCAAGGATATTTGTGTCATTCATGTTTCGATTCATCTTGATGTTTGTGCAATTCTTTTAAGAATGCATCCAATTCTCAGCGCCTGTAAAGTCGATAATCATTGGTAGGATGGCGATAGGGTTTTAACTTTTTCACTTTATACTAATTTCTAAGCGTGGACTGCGATACGCTGGGTGTGATGGTAGACTCTGTTACTATGAGATAGTTATCCAAATTTTAAAAGTACATCATTATTTATCTTACATTGTTAACTTTAACAAACAGGTTAAACATTGCCAAAGATTATCATGAGTAATTTATATTTAAAATAGATACTGTTATTTACAGGACTCAAAGTGAGATAATAAATCCATAAAATTGAATGTGACAAATTTGTGCCATTGATTATAATAATTAAAACAAATTAGAGTTGGTTGTGATTGATTTTGACCACAGCAAGCATCGTAAGTGTTTGTTTAGTAAAAATTATTAATTTAATAATGCGGAATCATAATCCGTTGGTCCGGGGTTCAAATCCCTGATTCGCCACCAAACTCAACTTTCAAGTAGTTCCACACCGTATCAAATTCCTTGAATTAACTGACTTTAAAAGGAATTGATAGCTTCGACTGTATCATAAAGAATCTGCACATACCAACATTTTAATGGTATTTTTGCTGGTACTTTTAATACCAACAAATGCTAACAGATACCACCGTTAGGCAATCTAAGCCTAAGGACAAACCCTACAAGTTAACTGACAGTGGCGGGTTGTATTTATTGATAAATACCACCGGTAAATATTGGCGTTTAAATTACCGTTTTACTGGCAAGCAAAAAACCTTGGCATTAGGTGTTTATCCATCAATATCACTGATTGACGCCAGAAAGCGATGTGATCAAGCAAAAGTATTACTGGCAAATGATGTCGATCCTTCTGAAAGTCGCAAAGAACAGAAACTACAAAAAGCTATTACAGAAAATAATAGTTTTGAAGCGGTTTCCCGTCTTTGGTGGAGTCACTGGAAACACGACAAAACTGAACGGCACGCAAATTACACCATTCGACGGATGGAAGCAGATATTTTCCCCGCCATTGGCCATAAACCTGTTAATGAACTCACGACAGCCCAGTTTATAGCTGTGGTTCGCGAGGTTGAGTCACGCGGTCTTTAGATATTGCCAAGTGTGTATTGACCATGTACGGGCAGGTCATGCGTTATGCAGTGGCGCACGGTCTGGCTGAGCGTAACCCTGCGGCAGATATCAAAACCTCTGACGTGCTAAAGCCTGCCAATAAAACAAACTATGCCCGATTGAGTGAAAAGGAATTGCCTGAATTGCTGCATAAGGTTAATGAATATGACGGTCAGCCTCTTACCCTCTTTGCTTTACAACTGATGGTATTAACGTTTGTAAGTACCAGTGAATTGATTGGCGCACGATGGGATGAGTTTGATCTGAATAAAAGAGAGTGGCGCATACCGGCTGAGCGCATGAAAATGCGTACCCTGCACATCGTCCCGCTGTCCGATCAATCTATAACTATACTAATTGAAATTAAGAGCATGGCATGCGATGACGTTCTGTTATTTCCTAGTGAAAGACGGAACGGTAAATCGATGAGTAACAACACCATTCTTTACGCGCTTTACCGCCTTGGATATCACAGCCGTATGACAGGTCATGGATTTAGGGGAATTGCTTCTACGATCTTGCACGAACAAGGATATAACCATGATCATATTGAATTACAACTTGCACACACTCAGCGCGACGCTGTATCAGCAGCTTATAACCATGCATTGAATTTGGAACCACGAGCACGGATGATGCAGGATTGGGCGGATTATTTGGGTAGATTGGCGGCAGGTGCAAAAATAATGAATTTAAGAGACTGATTATGAATTAGAAATAAAGCACTAATTTCTCTGCCAATATCAACAATTAATTGCCACCTACTTAGACGGAGGGAAAACCAGATACCTTTGCTGGTCTGGTGGTAATTTCCAAACAAAGAATGCGTAAAGGTACGCAATGAGTTTATGAGCTATAGTCAAATCTGGTGTATAGAGAATCAAGCGGCATTCTGTTTTTGATCCTCTGCTTGTTTAATACCGTTAACAAATTTAACGCCATTGATTACATCTGCTAACAGATTATAACCTC
>JAJHPK010000049.1 GCA_020890945.1 Nitrosomonas sp. | reverse complement strand
CTGAATGGGAAGCTTTCTACAACTACCACCGACCTCATGGTGGATTGGGAGGAAAAACTCCGTATGAACGTTTAATCGAAAAAATGAGATAATTAGTTCAGTCGGCCGAAGTTGTTTTCATCACAGTGCTAATGTGCATGACAAAAGCGTGCTGTGCTGTTGTGGTCAAATAAGTCCTGGGATGTTCTATTAACTTCTTTTTCAAATTCTATCGGTGTCATATCATCAATCGTTGGATGAATACGCTGAGTATTATACTAACCAATATAAGTATCAGTAGCAGCAATAGCAGATTCACATTTTAATCTACAGAAGAAATATTCAGCAAGGAAATTATCTCAACAATTTTCCTTTCGACTCATAGAGTACTCCATATCACGCTGTTTAAGGCTTTTTTGATAGGCATACTAGCAACCATGATCTGAATGACGAGTCAATTCGTGAGGAGGGTTACGATCAATGATGTTTGAATCACCAATGAGAGACCTCTGCATAACTGTTTTTTTGAGCTTTTCTGTTAATTTCTATCATAACTAGATCAAATGCTTGCAGAACTCACACATTCGATAAAGCCAGTTATGCAGAGATTTCAATGATCGCTCCATTTGCTTATCCAGATTCCAATCGATCACACGACGTGAGGACAAATCAATGACCGCTCTAGATATAGTCAATCCTGCAATGTCTAAGCTGTGATGGAAGCTACTTCTCTTGTAGATAACTCTGAGATTTCTTACAAAGATTCGCGTAAAATATGGTCATTCATAGAAGCATCTCATTATCTGCCTACTTAACACACTATCATGACAGTTCGTACCCGTTTTGCTCCAAGCCCAACTGGCTATCTTCACATTGGCGGCGCTCGTACAGCGCTTTTCTCCTGGGCTTATGCACGCAAGCATGGTGGTAAATTTATTTTGCGCATCGAAGATACCGATCAAGAACGCTCCACCGCTGAATCCACACAAGCTATTTTGGATGGCTTGTCATGGCTCCAAATTGACTATGACGAAGGTCCTTTCTATCAAATGCATCGTTTGCAGCGCTACCAAGATGTGGCTGAACAATTATTAAAAAATAATCAGGCCTACTATTGCTATGCTTCCAAAGAAGAGCTCGAAGAAATGCGAGAAAAACAGCTTGCGGCAGGATTAAAACCACGCTACGACGGACGCTGGCGTGATTCGAACAAAACGCCACCTGTAGATGTAAAACCAGTTGTGCGCTTAAAAAATCCATTGAGTGGATATGTGATGTTTAACGATGAAATCAAAGGCCATATTAGCGTAGCTAATCAAGAGTTGGATGATTTGGTATTGCTACGTAGCGACGGTATTCCCACCTATAATTTCAGCGTGGTGTTGGATGATCTCGACATGAATATTACGCATGTTATTCGAGGCGATGATCATGTCAATAACACACCCCGGCAAATCAATATTCTTAAAGCGCTTGATGCGCCATTGCCAAAGTATGCACACGTACCGATGATTTTAGGTTCAAACGGAGAACGTTTGTCCAAGAGGCACGGTGCCGTTTCAGTTACGCAATACCGCGACGATGGCTATTTGCCACAAGCATTACTTAACTATCTCGCTAGACTCGGTTGGTCGCATGGTGACGAAGAAATATTCAGCCGTGAAGAATTGATCGAATGGTTTGATTTATCAGCCATCAGTCGCTCTCCGGCTAAATTCAATCCAGAAAAACTGTTTTGGATCAATCAACAATACCTTAAAAAAACCGACAATTCTCAGCTGGTTAATCTAGTGACACCTTATCTCGAAAAACATGACTGTCAGATTTCATTAGGCCCCAATCTCAGCGCCGTCATCGGACTGTTGAAAGAACGCGTCAATACATTGGAAGAACTGGCCGATGCCGCCGTTTATTTTTATCGTCGTCTGGAGCCATCCGATGAACTGAAAGCACAACACTACACTGCTGAAACTTTGGCATTACTCACCGAATTAGTGGATAGCCTTAAAAAGATCGAATGGAACAAAGAAACGATTCACCAGGAAATCAAAAATATCGCAAAAAACCACAATGTAAAGCTACCTAAAATCGCTATGCCACTTCGCGTGATGGCAACCGGCGAAGTTCATACGCCCTCGATTGATGCTGTCTTAGAGCTACTCGGTCGAGATGAAGCGCTTATGCGCATCACTGCTTGTTTGGATAAAATTCCCCGCTGAAGTTTTCTTTACAAGCTATCAACGCGTCAGTATAATCGCTGTTCCTTTGATCAAGGGGGTATAGCTCAGCTGGGAGAGCGCTTGCATGGCATGCAAGAGGTCAGCGGTTCGATCCCGCTTATCTCCACCAGTTTCTACTGTGGATTGAGCAATGCTGTAACAATATCACTTTGTCCCCATCGTCTAGAGGCCTAGGACATCGCCCTTTCACGGCGGTAACAGGGGTTCGAATCCCCTTGGGGACGCCATTAAAAACAATTTGTTATAAAAAACAATAATGATCTTTTTTTGATGCGTAGTATGTGTATGTGCATATTTCTTAGAAAAAAATCAGTCCTTTAATTTCATGGGTTAATAACTATGCGGATGCCATTCCAATATAATTCCGGCCAATGGTGGTAATGTAATCACCAGTGAATTGTCGAAACCCATGCAATTTTGTGCATGACTGGTTAAGGCTACGGTGTTACCCATATTGCTGCCACCGTAATACATTGAATCACTATTGAAAATTTCTCGATAATTGCCGGGTTTCGGAACGCCTAAGCGGTAACCGTTGCGGGGTACTGGCGTGAAATTTAACACTACGACAACAAAACCACCGTTTCTGTCTTGCCGCACATAGCTGATGATCGAATGATCGGCGTCTTGGCAATCGATCCAGTAAAATCCTTCCGACGAAAAATCCAATTGATGTAATGCCGGAATATCGCAGTAATGGCGATTTAGGTCACGCAATACCGTTTGTACACCTGCGTGGAAAGGTTGTTCCAATAAAAACCAATCGAGTTCGTGATTGATTCGCCATTCGCGTGTTTGACCAAATTCATTACCCATGAAGTTGAGTTTCTTGCCCGGACAAGTCATCTGATAGGTCAGCAACAACCGCAGATTGGCAAATTTCTGCCAATTATCGCCCGCCATTTTGTTATATAACGAGCCTTTGCCGTGAACGACTTCATCATGGGAAAACGGTAAAATGAAGTTTTCACTGTATGCATACAATTGACTAAAAGTCAGTTGATTTTGATGATAACGTCGATAGATCGGGTCTTGGCACATATAAAGCAATGTGTCGTGCATCCAACCCATATTCCATTTCATCGAAAATCCCAACCCTCCTAGGTAGGTCGGACGCGAGACACCTGGCCAGGCGGTAGATTCTTCCGCAAGTGTCAATGCACCAGCAAATTCGCCGTGTACCATGATATTCAGATCGCGCAAGAAATTGATTGCGTCAAGATTTTCTCGTCCGCCGTATTGATTCGGCAGCCATTCACCGGCTTTACGCGAATAATCCAAATACAGCATGGATGCTACGGCGTCGACGCGCAATCCATCCAGATGATATTCCGCTAACCAGTAGTGTGCGCTCGATAGCAAAAAAGATTTCACTTCGTTGCGCCCAAAATTGAAGATATAGGTGCCCCAATCGTGGTGATAACCCAGTCTTGGATCTTCATGTTCATACAGTGCGGTGCCATCAAAGCGTGCTAGTGCAAAAGTATCTTGCGGAAAATGCGCTGGAACCCAGTCGAGAATAACACCGATGTTAGCTTGATGGCAGGCGTCGACAAAAAACTTAAAGTCATCCGGTGAGCCATAGCGACTGGTCACTGCAAAATAGCCAGTGGTTTGATAACCCCATGATTCGTCCAGTGGATGTTCTGAAATGGGCATCAATTCGATATGGGTGTATCGCATTTCTTGCACGTACGGAATCAAATGTTCGGCTAAGTCGCGATAGCTATAGAAACGTCCATCAGGATGCCGTTTCCATGATCCGGCGTGAATTTCCAAAATGTTCATCGGTGCATGCAGCCAATCACGTTGTGCTCGGTCTTGCAACCATGCGGCATCTTGCCATTGATGCGAGGATTGTTCTGCAGGAGTGAGCGCGGCGGTATTTGGGCGCAACTCATAGCAATTGGCGTATGGATCAGTTTTGACCATGATTTCGCCACTATTGCGATGGCGGATCTCAAATTTATATAACGTGCCTGGTTGTAATTCAGGAATAAATAATTCCCATACGCCGCTGGCATGATGAATTTTCATCGGATTGATACGGCCGTCCCATTGATTAAAATCGCCGATGACACTGACTCTTTCCGCATTGGGTGCCCAAACCGCAAAACGGACGCCCATGACACCGTTATTTTTGCAGCGATGCGAGCCTAATGTGCGATAGGTTTGCCAAAGCCTGCCTTCATTGAATAAATACAAATCATGATCGGAAATTTGTAAGGGAAATGCGTAAGCGTCGTAACTTTCAAAAATGATGGGCTCAGTGGCTACATCACTTTTGGTTTCCAAACGCAGTCGATAGGGAATTTCTGGCTTGACGTTACCCATCCATTCAAAAATGCCATCCTCATGCACGCAGTGCATTGGTACGAAATCGTTTTGAATTTTGATAGCGATGTGTTTGATATGAGGACGAAACACGCGGATACAGGTGTGTTTTTGCTCCTGCTGCAAGCCGAGGTAGCAAAAAGGATCATGCAACCGTGCGTTCAGCAAAGCTTCTTGCAAAGGTTTTTTTTTGTTTTTTTCAGACACTGTCGTAACGAATCATAAAGTAATCATTGATGAGCTTTTGCCTCAGAGTTAAAGCAAGAGTTTAATGTAATCGAATCGATGAGATTATCATGTCCTCAAGATAAAACGAAATGTTGTTGCAGGATAATGCAGAAATGAATTTTTGCTTGACTAGAAGCGCAATTGCGCGCCTGCGTAAACACCGCGAGGAACCATTGCCGGTATGGCAGATAAGGAATCGGCGACAAACTCGCGATGTTGATGGCTGAATAGATTTTGTCCTACGACAAATAAATCGAGATTGCGTATTGGTTTCCATGCCAATTTGGCGTCCATGGTGACAAAATCAGGAATATTAAAGAAAGCAATCTTACTGGTATAACGCAACCATAGATTCAACTCCAGTTTGTCGGTAATATCATAATGAGAACGAAAAGATAGCAAATGGCGAGCGTTTGCTTTATCAGCTCCACCTGTTGCTGCGTCAAAGGTTTTAGAAAACTCGCTCGCGTGAATATTCATATCGAGAAAACTATAGTTTCCTTGCAGACGCCACTTTTCAGTTGGTTTCCAATCAGCCGCGACTTCAAATCCGTAAGTCCACGCAGATGCTTTGTTGTTGGGTAAGAATGGCAAAATTAGTTGTTGCGGTATGCCAGAAGTTAACGATAAAGCGCCTAAGCTATAATCTCTGAGATGACTGTAATCATTAATAAATCCCGCAATATCTACCGATGCTTGCGCTGAGAAATGATGACGATAACCTAGTTCATAAGCTAATAGTTTTTCAGCATTGAAATCTTTTGAGCCTTGAAATACAGACAGAATCGGTATATTTCCCGAAAATAGTCCATTACCGAATAGTGTAGAAATGTCGCCAAAGTTAAGCCTAGAGTCAAATTCAGCACGAGAAGGTGTCCGAACAGCACGCGAAATTGCCGCCCAAAATGAATTTCTTTCATTTGGCAACCAAGCCAAACGTGCATTCGGTTGAATTTCATGGCCCGTAAAATCGTTTTGGTCTATTCGAGTACCAATAGTGAACAACAGCTTATTGGGTAATAAGGTAATTTCATCCCGTATAAATCCACTATAAAAATGATGTGCAATTTTTTGTGGGTCATACTGTACAAATTCGGTGTTGATGGCTTTATTGTAATTTAAACGATAGTGCCCCCCCCAAGTTATGCTGTGCCTTTCTAGCCAAGGAAAACGGTGTTGAAAATCTAAATCGACGCTTTGTGCGGTGTAGTGTGTCAATGGGGCAATAGAATAATGACTACGGTCATAAGCGGCTTGAAAAAACATCGATGATTTGTCGGAAATGGTTCGATCCCAGCGGAATCTCGCATAACCACCTTCCTGATCGCCACGTTGCACCGGATTTGCAAGTAAGCTGCGGTTAATATGGAAAGTATCCACCATATTGCCTACCGCATTATAGAAACCTTCTGCTTGCAAGGTAAATTGATCAATGCCGCGGTTGTGATCTAGACGAAAACCTCCCCGCACCGAATGCCATTGATCATGAACATCGTTTCCTGATAATGAAACTGTATTGTCGCGACTAAACGCTTTAGCAAATACGCGAAAAGGGGTGTCTTCATTCATTTTTCCCCCATATCGAACCCCGACAAACCCGTTTTCAAAACTGCCTCCACCTCCCGTCAATAGAGTGCCTTGTGTATCGGATGCTTTTTTCGTAATAATGTTGATTACGCCATTGACAGCATTGGTTCCCCAGACTGCTCCTGCTGGACCTCGAATGATTTCAATGCGTTCAATATCCTCGATTAAGGTATCTTGCTGCATCCATAAAGTACCGGTAATGTTGGGTGAGTAATCACTACGGCCATCCAACAATACTTGTACTTTATTAGAAGAAAAACTATTGAAGCCGCGAATACTGACAGCCCATTTATCGGTGCCAATGCGATCAACATGCACACCCGGCGCCATGCGCAATGCATCTGGAATGCTAGTCGCTCCCGATCGGCGAATGTCATCTTGGGTAATAACAAAAACGGCTGCAGCCACTTCTGTGAGTTTTTGCGAATTACGCGTGACTGAAGATACGTTAATGACCTTGATACGTGTTAATTCTTCCAGACTGAGATCTAAATATTGATTGTGAATAGATTTGCTGTTGGCAAATACATTGAAAGCAAAACCTTGAAAAATCAGGAGAATGCTCGCAAAAAAATGTGCTATTCGCAATAAATATTGTTTTATAACCATACATCTCAAATTAAAATTTCTGTAACAAGAAAGTGATAAGTTGTTGGAGTCTATATCATTAGAATCATATCTTAAGAAAGTGATTCTAATCATGGTAATAACATAAGTTAACCGTTATATTTCATGTTTTGATGAAATTGTAAATTGATAGCCCATGTGAAATGTTATAGGTCAATAGCAATTGAGTTTTTGAGGGTGTTGGTAGAATTACAACATGTAGAGTTCATAAGGATTAAATGTGGACGTTTCGGTTAAAAATA
The DNA here is from genome assembly GCA_020890945.1 of Nitrosomonas sp. Lineage (GTDB taxonomy): Bacteria > Pseudomonadota > Gammaproteobacteria > Burkholderiales > Nitrosomonadaceae > Nitrosomonas. The sequence continues at coordinate 15,506 of JAJHPK010000049.1, read as the reverse complement.
CAAAAAGCATACCGAAATTAATTTGCCGATATTAGAACTCTTGAGAATGCGGTACCATGTAGAACTAATCAATCAGGATTAGCTATTAGACTTTATAGTCATTACTTATGCGATAGGACGCTGTGTATGATTGATCAACTATATACCCAAACTGCCTCTAATAATCCCAACAACAGTTATGCGGCCCGAAATGATACGATTGCGCTCATTCTGGCTGGGGGACGTGGCAGTCGCTTACACCAATTAACCGATTGGCGCTCTAAACCGGCGGTGCCTTTTGGAGGTAAATTTCGCATCATTGATTTCCCATTGTCGAATTGTGTCAATTCCGGCATTCGACGCATTGGCGTGGTGACGCAATATAAAGCGCAAAGCTTGATTCGCCATATTCAACACGGTTGGAGTTTTCTGGATGGCCGGTTCAAAGAATTTGTCGAACTATTGCCGGCGCAACAGCAAACAGCCGATGAAACTTGGTATCAAGGCACCGCCGACGCGGTGTTTCAGAATCTCGATATCTTGAGAAGGCACAACGCCAAATATGTTTTGATTTTAGGCGGCGATCATGTGTACAAAATGGATTACAGCAAACTTTTGGCAGAACATATTATGCAATCCGCCGATATGACTGTCGCATGTTTAGAAGTTCCGTTACAAGAAGCTACCGCTTTTGGTGTGATGGGAGTCAATGAAAATTGGCAAATTACCAGCTTTACTGAGAAACCACAAAATCCTACTCCGATTCCAGGGAATTCGGGTATGGCATTGGCCAGTATGGGTATTTATGTGTTTAACGCCGAATTCTTATATCAACAATTGATTCGTGATCATAACATTAGTGAATCTTCTCACGATTTTGGTAAGGACTTGATTCCTTATATGGTGCCACGCCATCGCATTTTTGCGCATCGCTTTTATAATAGCTGCGTGAATACCGCATCGGGTATTCCCTATTGGCGTGATGTGGGAACGATTGACGCATTTTGGGAAGCGAACCTAGACTTGATTTCGGTCACACCCCAGTTGAATTTATATGATGCGGATTGGCCGATATGGACACACCAAGAACAATTGCCACCAGCAAAATTTGTTTTCGATGACAATGACCGGCGTGGTCAAGCATTGGATTCTTCGGTTTCGGGTGGTTGTATCATCAGTGGTGCAACCGTGCGTCGTTCCATGTTGTTCTCTAATGTCAAAGTGAATAGTTACAGCGTCATTGAAGATTCTGTCATTTTGCCTAATGTCGAAATCCGGCGCAATGCACGCCTACGCCGTGTGGTGGCGGAAAAGCGTTGTGTCATTCCGGAAGGTTTAATGGTTGGTTATAATAAAGAAGAAGATCGGCAACGATTTCGTGTGACCGAAAAAGGCGTGACGTTGATTACACCAGAGATGTTGGGGCAAGATTTATATCCCTATTCAAAGAAGTCTTAACTTTCAAGTTGTATCTATCATTTAATAACAATAACTTATAATAAAATGAAAAAACTGAATCTGGTTCTGCTGTGGCATATGCACCAGCCGGACTATCGTGATTACGAAACACAAGAATTTGTATTGCCTTGGGTTTATTTGCATGCCATTAAGGATTACACGGATATGGCTTATCATCTTGAAACCTATCCGAACGTCAAGGCCGTTGTTAATTTCGTGCCCATTTTGCTGGATCAACTAGAAGATTTTGCACAGCAATTTTCTAACGGGAAAATGCGTAATCCGTTATTAAAACAGCTTGCCAATCCTGAGCTGGAAAATCTTTCGGTGCAAGATCGTGTTTATTTGCTCGATAGCTGTTTTCTCAGTAACCATGACAATATGCTCAAGCCATACCCAAGCTACAAACGCTTGTACGAACTGAGCCAAACGTTTACTAAATACGATGATAATGAAATTCGCTATATTTCAGGTCAGTATTTTGCTGATTTGCTGGTTTGGTATCATTTGGTATGGATGGGGGAGGGTATCCGCAGGCATAACCCGTTTATTCAGAAGCTGCTGGAAAAAAATAAAGGATTTAGCAATGAAGAGCGGATGCAATTATTCAATTTAATCGGTGAGCTGATTCGTGATTTGATTCCACGTTATCGCAAGCTGGTTGAATCGGGTCAAATTGAATTGTCCACCACGCCGCACTATCATCCGTTAGCGCCATTGATGATTGATTTCTCCTCGGCGAAAGACAGTCAACCCGATATTACAATGCCACATTGTTCGCAATACCCCGATGGATTGAATCGGGTCAGTTTTCATTTATCCTCTGCATTGGAGAGTCATACCAATTATTTCCATCAGAAACCTACCGGTATCTGGCCTGCAGAAGGGGCTATTTCGCAAACTTTATTGGAAGTAATGACACAACAAAATTGCGAATGGAGTGCCAGCGGGGAAGCTGTTTTGGTTAATAGTTTACGAGCATCAAATCCTAATGCTGCGCTGTCTGATAAGAACAATTATTTGTATCAACCGTATCGATTTTCTGGATCGGCAGCATCTATGCTGTGTTTTTTTCGCGATGACCGGTTATCCGACTTAATTGGTTTTGAGTATTCCAAATGGTTTGCACCCGATGCAGCGAAAAATTTCGTACAGGAATTGGAACACATTTATCACAATACATCGGGTGAACAAGATCCTGTCGTCAGCGTGATACTGGATGGGGAAAATGCCTGGGAATCCTATCCCTATAATGGATACTATTTTTTGCAAGATGTTTATCACTTGCTGGCACAACATCCGTTTATCCAAACAACAACTTATCGTGATTATATTGCCGATGCGAAAAATAGAGAAAACGTATCGACTTTAAACAAATTGACAGCTGGAAGTTGGGTTTACGGGACTTTTTCCACTTGGATTGGTGATCACGAAAAAAATAGCGCGTGGGATTTGTTATGTTCCGCAAAGCATTGTTTTGATCAAGTAATGTCACAGAATACGTTGACAGAAGAAGAAAAAACAGCGGCGATCCGTCAACTGTCTTCGTGCGAAAGCTCCGATTGGTTTTGGTGGTTCGGTGATTACAATCCAGCGCATTCGGTTGCTAGCTTTGATCAATTATTTAGAAAAAATTTGATGAATTTGTATCGTTTGCTCAAATTACCTATTCCACCACAGCTTTATGAATCGATCAGTAAAGGTAATAGTGACAATGGAGAAAGTGGTGCGATGCGACGATCTTCTTAACCACTGATGAGTGTCGAATGATGTCGTCATTCATCGGATTATCGGTTTTTTGTTTTTAATTCAACCACAGGGAATCATTGAATGTCTCAACACGTTTCGTTATTGTTTGGAGTGCATGCCCACCAGCCTGTTGGTAATTTTTCTAGCGTTCTGATGGATGCGCATTTGCGCTGTTATAAACCTTTCTTACAAGTGCTGCATCGTTATCCCGACTTTCGTTTCGCGATTCATTTATCGGGCTGGCTACTCGACTATCTGTTAATGCACTACCCAGAAGACATGGCTTTATTGCAAGAAATGGTGGCAAGAAATCAAGTCGAGCTTTTTGGTGCGGGTGACACAGAACCGGTGTTAGCAGTCATACCGAATCGAGATCGTATCGGACAAATCCAAACTTTTTCCGACAAGTTGGCTGAAAAATTAGGGCAACGCCCGCAAGGTGCTTGGTTGACTGAACGCGTTTGGGAATCAACCGTCATTCCAGCGTTAGCGGATTGCGGTATTCGTTATGTTACCGTCGATGATTATCATTTTGTTTGTGCGGGCAAAGTATTACCTGAACTCAACGGTTACTTTACTACGGAAGAGGGTTCGCAACGACTGGATTTATTCCCGATTTCAGAAGCATTGCGTTACAAAATTCCGTTTTCACCGGCTGATGATACCGTCGCTTATCTCGAATCTTTAGCCAATCCGGGCGTATCACATACGCAAAGCGCGGCGATTTATTTTGATGATATTGAAAAATTTGGTATTTGGCCTGAGACCTATCAATGGGTCTATGAAAAGGGCTGGCTAGAGCAATTTATTCAAAAAGTTTTGGCTTCGAATATTATCGTTACCCAGCATTTCAGCGAATATCACGCGGCTGAAAAAACACGCGGCATTGTTTATTTGCCTACGGTTTCTTATATTGAAATGAATGAGTGGACTTTGCCCGCCGCTTCTGCCAACGCTTACGCAGAATTAACTCAACACGCCAAAACACAAGGCTGGTATGAACATAAAAAAGCCTTTATACGCGGTGGCATTTGGAAAAACTTTTTTTCCCGTTATCCTGAATCGAATTGGATGCACAAACGCATGCTCAGTCTTTCAGCACGATTAGCGAAATTACCCAAAAAACAGCAATCAGATGAAATGCGGCAAAAACTCTATGAATCCCAAGCCAATGACGCTTATTGGCATGGCATGTTTGGAGGATTGTATTTGCCGCATTTGCGGCGTGCCTTGTACAAGGCTATGCTTGAATTGGAAGTAATGTTGGATGCCTGCAAGCCTCGTCGAATTTCATTCGTGGAAGATACCGATTTGGATGGGGTCAGAGAAGTCTATCTACATAATGGAACGCTGCAAGCGATTGTTAAGCTAGATAGCTATGCCAGTATTTGTGAGTTGGATGCGTATGAATTGCATCATAACTTTGGCGATACGCTACGCCGCCAGATTGAGCATTATTATCAAAAAATACAAGCGGGACATCGTGATTCTTCACAACATTCCGGTGATGGTATTGCCTCGGCGCATGATCGAATCAGCTTTAAACATGAAATCAGCGCATCGGATATCGTTGCCGATGATCACCCTAGGAGCCTTTTTGTCGATTTCTTGAATCATGTTCCGGTTGCTTATACGTCCAACAGTTCCGCACTCGAGAATTTACAGTTCGTTTCGCACCATGCTGAAAACATTGTGCATAAACTGTTTATATTGGAGAAAAATCAACTGCATGTGTTGTATCGATTCAGTACCAAAACGAAGCAATCATTCAGTACGCAAATCAATCTCGCGATGCCGAGTTGCGACGGCATGGGAGGGCGCTACTGTTATCAAAATGAAATCCTAGGCGGTTTCGGACAATGGATCGAATTATCGAATTTCACCGAAATGATGCTCGATGATGACACTTTGAATGGACATGTTGTATTGAAGACATCAGCTCCAGTGAGCTTTCGTGCAAATCCACATTTTTCAGTGTCGCAATCGGAAAGTGGTTTTGAAAAAATCATGCAAGCCGTTACGCTGCATTTGGAATGGCCGATCACGGTGCATGAGCTAACCATTACCCTGTCAATTCATGCAAGAAAGCGCGCTTAATGCGTTATGATTACAGTATTGCTTAGAAACCAACTGTCTTGGTAATGCAGAATTACCGAGCAGCAGTAGATTTTTACCGTCAAAATAAATAGAAAGTAACTTTAATCGTATGTCATCGCTCATTCAATCACCAGCTTGGCTTGCTTTGCAAGCACATCAAAAGGTACTGGCACAACAGCATTTACGTAACCTATTTGAGAAAAATCCGCAGCGTTTTAATGAGTTATCGTTGCAATTTGATAGCATTTTATTAGATTTTTCTAAACAGCTGATAGAACGTGATACGGTCGATTTACTGATTAATCTCGCAAAGCAGCAGCAGCTTTCCGACTGGATAAAACGCATGTTTTCCGGGGACAAAATCAATTCCACCGAACATCGTGCTGCGTTGCATGTGGCTTTACGGGGACAAGATCCTGTCACCGTTGATGGTGTCGATGTCATGCCGGAAGTCAGGCGCGTCTTGAAGCAAATGGAAAAATTTTCTTCCGAAGTGCAAAGCGGCGCACGTGTTGGTTATTCGGGAAAAATGTTCACCGATATCGTCAATATCGGTATCGGCGGCTCCGATTTAGGGCCAGTCATGGTTACCGAAGCGTTAAAACCGTATCGCTTACCCAATATTACGCCGCATTTTATTTCCAATATTGACGGCACGCAGCTCGCCGATGTATTGCAACATCTTAATCCTGCTACGACCTTGTTTGTTGTTGCTTCCAAAACCTTCACTACGCTGGAAACAATTACCAATGCTTGTTCCGCGCGGGAATGGTTTATTTCTCATGGAGGGAGTGAAAAAGACATCGCCAAACATTTTGTCGCGGTATCGACGAATCGATCGGCAGTAGAGAATTTTGGCATCAATCCAGATAACATGTTTGAGTTTTGGGATTGGGTCGGCGGGCGTTATTCATTATGGTCTGCGATTGGATTGCCGATTGCTTTGACGATCGGTATGGATCATTTTTACGAGTTATTGGCTGGCGCACATGCCATGGATCAGCACTTTGCGACTGCTCCGCTGGAAAAAAACTTGCCCGTTATGTTGGCGTTGGTCGGTGTTTGGCAAATCAATTTTCTCGGCACTGCAGCGCATGCTATCTTACCGTATGACCAATCCATGCACCGTTTTCCTGCCTATTTGCAACAATTAGAAATGGAAAGCAACGGTAAACGCATCACCCGCGATGGCGAAGTCGTTGATTATGATACGGGTGCTATCGTTTGGGGAGAGCCCGGAACTAACGGGCAGCACGCGTTTTATCAATTATTGCATCAAGGTACTCACAATGTTTCGGCGGATTTCTTGGCGCCTTGTCAAAGCCACCATTTGATCGGCGTTCATCATTTTATGCTACTCGCCAATTTTTTTGCCCAAACAGAAGCATTAATGAGCGGTAAAAATGCGAGTGAAGTTCGCACGGAGCTTGAATCACAACACATGGATGCCAAAACTATTGAGCAGCTGTTGCCGCATAAGATTTTCCCAGGCAATCGCTTGACCACATCGATTTTATTTAAGAAATTGAATCCGCATACCTTGGGAGCGTTGATAGCTATGTATGAACATAAAGTATTCGTGCAAAGTGTCATCTGGAATATCAACCCGTTTGATCAGTGGGGTGTTGAGCTCGGTAAGCAATTGGCAGGAAAAATCTTGTCCGAACTGGAACAAAATGCCCCTGTAACCTCACACGATTCTTCGACCAATGGGCTTATTGATTTCTTTAAATCCAATCAGTAGTGGTTATGCAAAGCGCTCAAAAACTAAAAGTACTTTTTATTACATCGGAAATTTACCCACTCTGTAAAACAGGGGGGCTAGGGGATGTGAGCGCCTCTTTGCCAGTGGCTTTGCAAAATTTACAAACCGATATCAAAATCTTGCTGCCAGGTTATCCATCAGTGATGCAGGGGGTCAAATACAAACGGAAAATCTCCGAATTCAAAGAGTTGCAGCATTTTCCTCCGACCACTCTGTTGGCTGGAAAGCTCGCTTTAAGCAAGACGGAATCGTTATCGGTATTGGTCATCGATTGTCCTGGTCTATATGCACGTGAAGGTGGGCCTTATTTGGATGCGGGTGGTTATGATTGGCCAGACAACGCGCTGCGTTTTGGTTTATTGTCAAAAATCGGTGCGATTCTATCGAGCGACGCCAGTCCACTTAAATGGCAACCCGATATTGCACATTGTAATGATTGGCAAAGCGGTCTTACGCCAGCTTACTTACATTTTCATTCGGGTGCTAAGGCGCCTACAGTAATAACCATTCACAATTTGGCATTTCAGGGTAATTTTGCACCTGGAACAGTGATTCAGCTCGGTCTGCCCGCGTCTAGTTTTAATGTGCACGGGGTCGAATACTATGGAAATCTATCTTTCCTAAAAGCGGGTATTTATTATGCGGACCATATCACTACCGTCAGTTCAAATTATGCCAAAGAAATTCAAAAAGAACCGCTAGGGTTTGGTATGCAAGGCTTGCTAACCACACGTAGTAAGCAATTAACAGGAATCATTAACGGTATCGATATCGAAAAATGGAATCCTGAAACGGACCCTCATTTAGCAAAAAATTACAGCAGCAAAAAGTTATCGAACAAATCTTTCAACAAAGCAGTACTTCAACAGCGCATGGGGCTTGATGTCGATGACGCTATTCCGCTGTTTGGCGTCATCAGTCGCTTAACCTATCAAAAAGGTACGGACTTGTTGATTCAGATTATTCCTGATTTCGTCAAATTACCGGCACAACTGGTCATTCTGGGTAGCACTCATGTTGAACTGGAAGCGCAACTGATGTCGTTGGCAAAAGAATATCCTCAGTCAATTGCGGTAAAAATTGGTTTTGATGAAGCATTGTCACATCTGATTGAAGCCGGTTCAGATTGTTTCCTGATGCCTTCACGATTTGAACCGTGCGGTTTGAATCAAATGTACAGCCAACGCTATGGAACTCCTCCCATCGTGCATGCGACAGGCGGCTTAGTCGATACGGTTGTTAATCTTACGCCAGATACTTTGGCTAATGGCACTGCTAGCGGGTTTTCTTTTTCGCCCATTACGACCGGCAATTTGTTTAGCACCATACAATTGGTCGTTGAGACCTATCGAAATACAAAAACTTGGCAGAAGTTACAAAAAAACGCTATGGCAAAAGATTTTAGCTGGCAGGCCAGTGCGGCTGCTTATCAGGAAATTTATCGATCGTTAATCGCGTAATTTCATTGATGTTCAACAGTAAAGAGTTGTTGATGTTTTGTTGACGTAAATCCCGTTATCATTTGTTCAAGATGCTATTGGTTGGAAACTGGCGCGGTGATTTAAGTGATGGATCGTTTGAAGAAATGGCGATTTCAAATTTGTATGAGATGCGGTTTCTGGGATTGTTATTCTACAAGCACATTTGAGAAGTATCTAGATGAGCAGATTTTGAATTATATACAAAATTTGGATAAGACATATCAAAAACTTCATTCGGATTATCAGCTTAAGTTATTCTAAGTAAATATCTACCTGTTTAAGGTGAGGTTATTTATTTTGAGTGGAAATTAATCGTACTTAAAAAGGGAATTGGTATATTCGTTTGAAATAAGACCTATTTTGCTCGATTATAAATAGTCTCAAAACTTCCTTTTATGATACTTTAACGTTCAATAATTTATTATCAACTACTTAAAAATTTGATGTTGAGTATCAATGATAGTTCTGATTTATTTCATTCAAAATCAATACAGACCCGTTACACTATCGGTATTTAGACTTAAAATCGCTTCTAAGCTTGTGCAAAAATGAATTCTTACTATCTTGAAATTTGATCTACGAAAGGATGTGTTATGAAATTACTTTATATCGTAGAAGACCGGTTTCCTCCATATAGAGCAGATGTTGTCGAATTGTTTGCTAAACAAATGCCTGCCAGAGGGCATAAAATTGATTGGCTTATGCAACGTGGTCCCGATGCCATCAATGAAAAATCTAAAATAGGATGGCTTGGTAATACTGTCTATCTTACGCCGCATAGCAGAGGCAAAAATTTGATTAATAGAATCCTCAATAACCTTCTCGGTATGTTAGGCGATCTAATGATTTTGTCTTTAGCCATCCTAGGGCGATACGATGTCATTCAGGTACGCGACAAATTTTTTGCCAGCTTAATCGCGTGGCTTGCTGCACGTTTAACAGGCGCTCGTTTTGTTTATTGGATGTCTTATCCATTTGCTGAATCAAAATTGTATCAAGCTCAAAATAAGCTTGTTCCGCATCCGTATTTGGTTTGGATTAAAGGTCAATTGATTCGCTATTTGTTATATAAAATCATTCTCCCTTCTACCGACCATATTTTCGTTCAAAGTCAGCGCATGAAAGAAGATGTCATGGCGCAAGGCATTCCTGCAGAAAAAATGACACCCGTGCCCATGGGAATTCGCTCCGACCAAGTTGGCACTACAAACGACGCCCGGATACCGAATATCAAAAATCCGATATTGCTTTATCTTGGAATTATCATGCAATTGCGTCAATCCGAAATACTGGTGCGCGTTTTGCATCGCGTAAAGACACGTTACCCAGGTGCACGCTTGATCTATGTCGGAGAGGGACAAATTCCCGATGATCGCCATGCCGTAGAAAATGAAGCCGTTCGTTTGGGATTAATGTCAGATGTCACCATTACCGGATTTCTTCCAATGAGTGAAGCTTGGAAATTGGTCGAACAAGCTGATATCTGTTTTTCACCCTTTTATCCAGTTCCCGTGCTTCTTTCTACATCACCCACGAAATTGATCGAATACATGGCGATGGCGAAATGCATCATCGCAAACGAACACCCAGAGCAACAAGAAGTTATGAGCGCCAGTGGCGTTGGTCGATGTGTTCCTTGGGATGAACAAGCATTTGTCGATGAAGTGTTTTATTTATTAGAAGATCCTGAACGCGCAAAAAACATGGCGGCCAAAGGTCCGGATTGGGTCAGAGTAAATCGTACTTACGATGTCATAGCCGATTTTGTTGAATCGGAGTACAAGAAAAAAATACTGGGAAAAATCGTTTGTCCAACCTAACGCTTTATTCTGGCCAACGTTTTCGCAAAGCTCTTCAGCATTTCTTGTTAGGAAGAGTAACTCAGGCGATTGCCTTTTTTGCGTTAACGCTTTGGCTTGTTCGTATCTTAACTCCAAGCGACTATGGCGCTTACATGGTGCTATGGGGAATGGTAGAGATGCTCATGCCTTTGAGCTCTTTGGGCATGATAGAAGGCGTACGAAGATTTTTGCCGGAATTAGCGGGACGTGGAGCACCAGGAGTATTACGTAAATTTGTCTTCTGGATGGCTTTAATCCGTTTTACGATTTTGCTTATTTTTTCGATCATCATTATTAAATTTTGGTCAGAATTTACACTATGGCTTGGTTTTAGCTCACTACAACAAGATAGTACAGTTCTTGCGCCCATTTTGGTTATTACAGTGCTCGGTTTTCGCTACACGGTCGAAATGCTGGAATGTTTGTTAGAACAACGTTGGTCTCAAACAACTCAAGCACTTTTGCCTATCGGGCGCACCCTAGGTGTTGCAATTCTCACTACTATTGGAAGTTTTAGTTTAGAGAGATTACTGTATGTCGATATTATCGTTTCGTCTATTTGTTTTTTAGTAGCCGAATTTTTTTTAATACGGAAACTAAAAAATTTAAATGGTACCGGGGATTATTATATTGATGTACGTGAAATCGTCACCTTCGTTTGGCATATGATGGCGACCAGTTTACTATGGTCCACTGCTGGGGCAGGAGCTTTGCGTATTATTGTGGCAAGAGTTCTTGGATTAGAATCAGCGGGGATGTTTGCTTTCTTACAACAGTTACAGACAATGATTGGTCGGTATTTACCTGCAAATCTGCTGTACAACATTATTCGTCCCATTATTATTTCACGATATACGCTCGGAGAAATCAGCATTGTAAGCCGGGCCGTATCTTTGTTATGGAAAATTAATCTGATAATTGTAACTATTTGTGTAGTCGCTGTAGCCATCGCTGGTGACAGCTTGATTGCTTTTATTAGTAGCAATCGTTTTACAGATGCAGGAGTCATTATGCTGATTATGCTGTTGAGTTTAGGAGCAGCGGGTCAGAGTCAATTGATTAATTCATCCATGCAAATATTTTCTTATACTCGTCAGTTGCGATACTTTAGTTTGCTAGCAATACTGGCGCCAATATCCGTTGTTATTGGATCGAATTGGGATTTGATTGGCGTTGCTATTGGCATTACGGTCAGTATATGGATATTAAATAGCAGTATTCTGCTTTGGCTTAATCGCCAAGCCAAAAGTATCGAATTTGATTGGTATGGTGCTTTGCGAGGAATTTCTCTGGCAGTTTTTATAGTAATAATCGGATTAATAATCAGTCACGAATTTAGTTCTTGGTGGGGTTTTGTGTTTGCTTTATTAGCTTATTATCCGGGTTTGGCATTAGTTAAGCCATTAAACCGGGGTGATATGGCGTTATTGCATCGCGTTTTAAAAAAAAATGCTCGTTTCTTAAAACCTTTTGTACTTGACAATTCCAAATGTTGATCAAATTTCTATAAGTTCAAAATATCGTATACACATCGAAGAGAATTATGAAAACATCTGACAACAAAACCAAAATCTTACATATCATCAATGGTGAATTCTTTTCTGGAGCTGAAAGAGTACAAGATGTTTTAGCATTGAGCTTACCGCACTATGGTTATGAAGTCGGTTTTGTTTGCTTGAAACCTATCAAATTCGCAGCGAATCGAATATCAGAGGTATCTCTGTATGATGTACCGATGAAGTCCAAGCTTGATTTAGCCTGTGCCAAAGAAATTGCTGATATCGCCCGGCGAGAGCATTACTCAATCATTCATTCGCATACTCCTCGCGCGGTTTTATTGGGACGCATCGCTGCATGGATGACGGGGTTGCCCTTAGTTCATCATGTTCATAGTCCGACTACACGCGATACCGAAAATTTTTTTCGCAATTATATGAATGCGATGATCGAACGCTTCAGTTTGATTGGCGTTGCGCAATTAATTCCGGTTTCTAAAAGCTTAGAAGTTTATCTGCAACATCAAGGTTGGCCGCGCTCTAAAATTACCATGGCCGCTAATGGCGTGGTAACGCCTGGTCCTTTGCCTGAACGCCCGGCACCTAGCTTGGAGTGGACTATCGGAAGCGTAGCATTATTCCGTCCACGAAAAGGGCTAGAAATACTGATTCAAGCTTTAAGCGAATTAAAACAAAAAGGGAAAGCTGTTCGTCTCCGTGCAGTTGGTCCTTTTGAAACAGTCGAATATGAGAAAAGCATTAAGGATATGGCTGACCGATTAGGTGTTACTGACATGATTGACTGGATTGGATTCGTACAACAAGTCAACCTTGAATTTCACAAAATGGATGTCATGATTCTTCCCAGTTTATTCGGAGAAGGAATGCCGATGGTCATTCTGGAAGCGATGGCAACTGGCGTGCCCGTTATCGCATCTCACGTAGAAGGTATTCCAGAAGTTTTAGAACATGGTCAAACCGGTTTAATCGTACCTGCAGGAGATGCGCCTCAACTCGCCCAAACAATTGCAGAATTGATCGACGGTAAGTACCAGTGGAAAAACATGCGTGAAAAAGCTTATCAAATTCAAGTTGCAAATTATTCTGATCGCAGCATGGCTAAAGCCGTCGCAAGTGTTTATGACCATATCCTTAAAAAATCATAACGATTATGACGTACACACCACTTTTTGGACTCAATATTAGCGATACAACACTTGAAAAAGCGAGTGCAAGTATTATTGCTGAGGCTAAACAATCTATCCGGCGCAAGATTTTCTTTATCAACGCGCATTGCGTCAATGTTGCCGCTGTACAAGCCAACTACCTTCAGGTGCTACAAAACGACCAAGCAACATTATACGCCGACGGCAGTGGAATGAATCTAGCGGCAAAATTGGCGGGAACTCCATTTCAAGATAATGTCAATGGAACCGATCTGTTTCCTATCATTTGCCGCGATGCCGAACGTAATCAAGTAAAGCTGGCTTTATTGGGTGCACGCCCCGGAGTAGCACAGTTATGCGCTGAAAATATGAAAAGCAAATTTCCGCATTTGGACATCGTTTGGACGCACGATGGTTATTTCAATGCGGCACAAGAAGAAAGCATTATAAAATCTATTAACGACAGTGGTGCAAAAATACTCTTCGTTGCCATGGGCGTGCCCAATCAAGAAATATGGATTGAGCGTCATGCCGATCAACTTCAAACTTCGGTCCTCATTGGTGTAGGCGCGTTGTTTGATTTTTATTCTGGCACAATGCCGCGAGCACCCCGTTTTATTCGTCGACTTGGATTAGAGTGGGTTTTTCGCTTGATGATGGAACCGAAAAGAATGTTTACGCGGTACGTCTTAGGCAATCCAATTTTTATAGCTCGTGCAATAGGGCGACGCTTGAAGGGTAAAAAAAATCTGCAACAAAAGCCACTCATTCAGCTTGTTCAACAACCATCTAATAAATTTAGCTAACACTATCTATTTTTTAAGAAAGGGGTATTAGCATGACTTTAGCTAATTTCATTATTGCCGGCACAGAAAAAGCTGGAACCACATCCGTATTCACTTACTTAAGCACACATCCTGCAGTTTGTGGATCAACCGTAAAAGAAACCGATTTCTTCCGCAATTTATATACAGGTGATCGCAGCACTGACACGATGAATTATGCCAAATACTTCACCAATCATTGTGAGCAAAAAACAATCATTATGGAAGCATCCCCGGGATATCTTGGCAGTGGCGCAGAGGTTGCATCACGGATAAAAACGTTGATACCTGAAACAAAATTACTTTTTATACTGAGAAATCCGGTAGACCGCATGTATTCATCGTTCAATTTTCACGTCGGCAAATTGAACATTAGCAAAAATATACCCTTTTGTTCATATATCGATCGCTGCATTGCTTATGATTCTGGTCAAAAATCGGCTGCAACATTAGGATTAGACGAATGGTATTTAAAAGTCATCAGCTATGGTCGATACGCCGATTACTTGAAACATTATTACGAACACTTTCCTGCTAATCAAATAAAGCTTATGTTTTTTGAAGACATGAATCGAGACATTCAGGGTTTTATGACTGAACTTTGCCAGTTTTTAGAAATTTCACCTGATTATTTTACCGATTACGATTTCAAAAAAATCAATGTCACTTATGAAAGTAAATTCAAGTGGCTTCATAAAATAGCCGTTTGGGTTAATGCGAAATCGGAACGATTTCTGCGCCAACGTCCGCATCTGAAACAATGGTTGGTTGATGTCTATAAAAAAACTAACCAAGCGAGAGAAGGCTACGATCAAATTTTAGAACAAGATTCACAACGACTAAAACAATATTACAAACCTAGCGTTGACGCACTGAAAACTCTTGTTAAAAATCGTTCTATTCCTTGGAATATGTAATTCCAGACTTTTATTTTAATCTTTCATGAGCAATTATTTTATCAATGGACATAAACTATTCAATTCGGCCTTTTAGTAAAAAGCTTTATTAGAAACCTTGGGTCATTCCAGCTTTTCTAAAGACTTTTCGTTTTGAATTTGTATTTTCCGTAGTCTTGTCATTGTGGATGTTTATTACCTCGTGATTTCTATGCGACGTGATGTTTCTGGCTGGTATAGCTTTTTGTCAACATGAATGTGAGAACTTCGCTAAATGTCGGCTTTATCAATGGCTCTAGGCTAGCAGATACAATCTGTTAGTCTAGTAAGATGTTAAGAAACAGTAAATTAAGTGCTTATTTTGTTAGAAAATAATTCAATGTTTTATCATTGATATACCAGTCAGTAAAATGACACTGCCGTTGGGTAAGAATCGTAACACGATTAATCGCTGGTATGTCCTATTCAGGCAAGTGATATGTCGCTATAAGACTGCCCGCAATTAGGTAGAGAGTAGACGTTGATGAAAGCTATTGGCATCGTGGTTGTCACGGCAAACTCAAACGCGGTCGCGGTACATTAAAACAACCTGTCTTCGAAGTGTTTGAGCGAGATGGTAGGGTATAGAGAGCTATGATCATTTCTGGTGTATGGAAGGAGAAGAGAGCGGTGTAATCTGTTGATAAAGATCTGCCCAGATCAACTATCAAAATAAGGAGAACACCGCAATGACAGATAATAATGTTTTTAAACT
>JAJHPK010000010.1 GCA_020890945.1 Nitrosomonas sp. | reverse complement strand
GATGCTTACAACAATCTGTAACACATTAGTTTTTCAATAATCTCCAATATAATCAATCAAAAACATGCAAGATTCAGTGACAAGTAGTGGAATACCTAAGCTGTGGCAGCGTCTGCTATGTCTTTTATATGACTTTTTATTGCTATTTGCCGTCATATTTATGGCGAGTTTAGTTTTTGTGCCTTTGTTCTCAAGTATCGACCCACTTTATTTTAAACCGTTTTATCAGTTCTATTTGTTGACTATCATGGGTGTGTATTTCATTTGGTTTTGGACACATGGAGGACAAACACTCGCGATGCAAACTTGGAAGCTGAGGATAGTTGATTCAAAAGGTCAGAGCATTACCAAGAAACAAGCAAT
This sequence comes from Nitrosomonas sp., assembly GCA_020890945.1. Lineage (GTDB taxonomy): Bacteria > Pseudomonadota > Gammaproteobacteria > Burkholderiales > Nitrosomonadaceae > Nitrosomonas. The sequence goes on along the minus strand of JAJHPK010000010.1, from coordinate 95,426 downwards.
CACACGATACCTATTAGCCTTAGTGCTTTATCCATTTTTTTTTATCACATTGATTTGGATGTTTTTTGATCGCGACCGACAATTTTTGCATGATCGTATTGCTGGAACAAAGGTTATTAAATTATAATTCTATAAAAGCATGAAGTGATTCATTTTTCTATGCAATAGATTGAATTTTATGATTCAATACGCTTTGTGTTTGGTATGATCTGACAAGTTTTAATAGTAAATTTAATAGTATTATGTAAGACGGTTTATATTTCTCATCCACATACTGGGTTTGCATGACAAATGCGTGAACATATTCTTTCGGCAACGTCTTCTCTGAAAATTTTTTTTAGAGATTTTTCGATTTCTCCGAATAATTTACTCATTTTTTCAGCAACTGTATTCATTTTTATTATCGATTTGCAGTTACCGTTAGGCGTGGCGGCTGGAGTGCCTTATGCATTAGTTATTTTTGCCAGTCTATGGGCAAACGGAATGTCTCTTACCTATTGGATTTCCGGATTAAGCTTGGTTTTTGTTATTCTGGGATATTTTTTATCACCGTCATCAGTAGTTCCCATTGAAATTGCTTTGATCAACCGGGGATTGACGTTATTGTTGATTGTTTCCACGGCTATTATGGCCATCAAAATTAAAAAAGCAAATATTGATATATCTGCTTTGTCACCTAATATATTGATCGATTCGATCTCAGGCCTTAAGAATAAACAAGCATTTGATATAGAACTACATACCGAAACCTTGCGTTGCCAGCGATATCAACGAAATTTATCCATTGCGCTGATTGATATTGATTTATCTCATTTTTCAGAAGAAAAAGGCAATTACAGTGAAATACATGAAATCATAAGAAATATCGCCAATAACATCAAATCAAAAATCAGGACTTCCGATCTTCTTTATCACACAGATACGCAACAATTTTCAATATTGTTCCCGGAAACTGAATTATCTGAAGCGAAAGATGTTTGTGAAATTATACGCAATAAGACATCGTTCTCCACAACTCAGAAGGATGAAAATAAACTGTTTGTTGCGTGCATCGGCATCGCAACGCTTGAAACCCATGATAACAGTATAAATTTATTTCAACGCGCCGAAAATGCTTTGTCATTATCCAAAGATAGTGCTAAACATCAAGTTTCAACTGTGCCAGAAATTAATGGCAACAAAGATAAAAACGTAATTCCAGCGATTTTATCTCGTTCAAGGTCCGATTGATTTTTCTAACAAAGCCTTTTATCGGCAGGCGTCCTAATTGGTTCCTTGATTCCTGATTTGCAAGTTTTTAGTGATTACCGCTAGAAATAGCAGTGATGCGAAAGTGTTTAAAGTATTAAACAGTAAACCTGCCAGCACTAATCTTATATAATCACTATCTCCAGCCTAGATAAAGTCGTATTCAAGAGTTAATGAGCCTTATAAACAAACCGATGGCCAGAAAATCTCCAGGCCATTCTTTTTCGCCAAAAGTAGGTCGATTGTTACGTGAGTCTGCCTACTTGCTCTTAATTGGTATCGCATTGTATCTAATCATGATTCTGGTGACTTATGATCGCAACGATGCGGGTTGGTCACACAGCGGTATATTTAACGAAGTGCAAAATGCAGGTGGATACGCAGGCGCATGGCTGTCGGATTTATTATTATATTTATTCGGTGTATCCGCTTGGTGGTGGGTTGCTTTCTTTCTTTCGACCGTTGCTTGGAGCTATCGACGAATCGATAGCGGAGGTATTTTCGACAAACAATCGATGGTGCTATCGATCAGTGGTTTCTTGCTGCTTTTGGCAGCGAGCAGTGGATTGGAATCTTTACGTTTTTACACGCTTGACGCTGTGCTTCCACTGACACCAGGGGGTATCTTAGGAAATAGCATCAGTCTTTTCTTTTCTAAAGTATTTGGCGCAACCGGAGCAACATTGATTTTGCTCATATTGATTGCAGTAGGGTTTAGTCAGTTTACAGGCTTATCATGGGTACGTTTTGTAGAAAAGATAGGCGAAAAAATTGAAGAATCACTCTTCTTCGTCATTGGTAAATGGGAAATTCGACAAGATAAACTCGCTGGAATGCTGGCTTCCCGAACGCGTAATGAAATCATTGAGCATGAGAAGAAACGTATCGAAGATACACCTTCTTTGCACATCGAATTGCCAGCAACGACGATTGCCAAATCACAACGTATCACTAAAGAAAAGCAAGCACCTTTATTTTCTGATTTGCCAGACTCTGCGCTTCCTCCTTTGCATTTGCTCGATGAACCCGATAAAAATTTTGAGGTTTTATCAAAAGAAACGCTTGAATTTACCTCACGTTTGATAGAACGAAAACTGAAAGAATTTGGTGTTGATGTCAATGTGGTTGCAGCATTTCCTGGTCCAGTCATTACACGTTATGAAATAGAGCCTGCTGTGGGCGTTAAAGGCAGTCAGGTTATAAATCTGGTGAAAGATCTGGCGCGAGCGCTATCGGTTGCCAGTATTCGCGTAGTCGAAACCATTCCCGGCAAAACCAGTATGGGACTGGAATTACCAAATCCAAAGCGGCAAATCGTTCGCCTGCAAGAAATTCTGAGTTCACAAGCCTATGCCGATTCTGCTTCAGCACTCACTATTGCTTTAGGGAAAGATATCAGTGGTCGCCCCATCGTGGCTGATCTTGCTAAAATGCCACATGCCCTTGTTGCCGGTACCACAGGATCTGGAAAATCGGTTGCAATTAATGCCGTGATTCTGAGTCTTTTATATAAAGCGACTCCTGAGCAGGTCAGGCTTATCCTGATTGATCCCAAAATGCTCGAATTATCGGTTTACGAAGGCATTTCACATTTACTCACGCCAGTCGTTACCGATATGCGTGAAGCGGCTAGCGCTCTACGTTGGTGCGTAGCCGAAATGGAGCGGCGTTATAAACTCATGTCAGCTTTGGGCGTACGCAACCTGAGTGGCTACAATCAAAAAATTAGAGAAGCTCTCAAACAAGAAACGCCGGTGATCAATCCACTGTCGCGTCCGGAAGACGAACCAGAATATCTGGAAGAATTGCCGCTGATTGTGGTGGTGATCGACGAACTCGCTGATTTAATGATGGTTGCAGGCAAAAAAGTGGAACAATTAATCGCTCGATTAGCACAGAAAGCGCGTGCATCGGGTGTTCATCTTTTATTAGCAACACAACGGCCGTCGGTTGATGTCATTACTGGTCTTATCAAAGCGAATATCCCAACGCGGATTGCTTTTCAAGTCTCCAGTAAAATCGATTCCCGTACCATTCTGGACCAAATGGGTGCTGAGGCGCTGTTGGGTCAAGGGGACATGTTGTATTTGCCACCGGGCAGTGGTTATACACAACGTGTCCATGGCGCTTTTGTTGCCGATCATGAAGTGCATCGAGTCGTGGAATATCTCAAAGAACACGGTGAACCTTGTTATATCGAAGAAATTCTGCAAATCGATGATGAAGAAGGAGATTCATCCGGATCTTTAGAAATCAAAAAGACACCTGAAGGAGAATCCGATCCTTTGTATGATGAAGCAGTTGCAATCGTTGTTAAAACACGCCGCGCCTCTATTTCCTTAGTGCAGCGGAATTTACGCATTGGCTATAACCGTGCTGCACGTTTGATCGAAGAAATGGAACGCGCTGGTTTAGTGTCTTCGATGCAAAGTAATGGAAATCGCGAAGTTCTGGCGCCGTCACGCAACGAATAATGAAATGATAGCGTGTGGTGAATTTCTACAACCCAATTGGATCAATTTAAACGGGCTTTTATCAATATGCGAATTTCAAGTCAGCTTTTAGTATGGTTGTTGATCAGTTTTGTTTCAATTCCTGTGCAAGCCACGGCGATCGGCAGCTTAAGAAATTTCATCGCAGAAACACGAACAGTTAGCGCCAATTTTTCTCAAACACTGTATGACAAAAGCTCGCGGACTATTCAGGAGTCGAAAGGATCAATGCAATTTGAACGTCCAGAAAAATTCCGCTGGTCGTATCAAAAACCCTATGACCAACTGATCGTGGGAGACGGCAAAGAAGTTTGGTTTTACGATCACGATCTGAATCAAGTAACGGTTCGGCCCTTTAATTTAGCCATTGGTAGCAGTCCTGCGGCGTTATTGGCCGGCAGCAGCGCGCTGGAAGAAAATTTTACGTTGACAGAACTGGGTCTGCAAGACGACATGGAATGGCTTGAAGCGATTCCTAAAAGCAAGGAAACCATGTTTGAGTTCATACAAATGGCATTTTCGCCACAAGGCGCTCTGAAGCTGATGGCTTTGAGGGACAGTTTAGGTCAAACGACATTACTGACTTTTTCTGACATAGAAAAAAACCCTCAGCTTTCTGACAATTTATTCAAATTTATTCCTCCCGCCAACGCCGATGTCATCCGCGAATGATATCGGGTTATTTGCAACTGCGCCCCCTCAAGCACCACTCGCAGAAAGATTACGTCCCCAACATTTACAGGACATCATCGGACAAAGTCACTTACTGAGTGATGGAAAGCCCTTGCGTAATGCATTTGAGTCGGGCAAATTGCATTCGATGATTTTGTGGGGGCCTCCAGGAACCGGTAAAACCACCCTCGCTCGCATTATGTCGACAGAATTCGATAGCGAATTCATTGCCTTATCTGCGGTTATGTCGGGCGTGAAAGATATTCGCAGTGCCATCGATCAAGCAGAACTGGTTTTGCAACAAAAAGGACGGCATACCATTTTGTTTGTTGATGAAGTACATCGTTTTAACAAATCTCAGCAAGACGCGTTTTTACCGTATATAGAACAAGGCTTAATTACGTTTATCGGCGCTACCACGGAAAATCCTTCTTTTGAACTGAACCATGCGCTACTGTCACGCGCGCAAGTTTATATTCTCCATGCTTTGTCCGAAGCAGAACTCGCACAACTGATTGAGCGTGCTGTCAAGCTAGCGCTGTCGCATGTGCAGTTTTCTGCTGAAGCTCGCCAATTGTTAATCGAATTTGCAGATGGAGACGCTCGGCGCTTGTTAAATTTGTTGGAACAAATCGATAACAGCATCGAAACAAAAGAATCTGTTGCCATTAGCAAAGACTATGTCACTAATGCCTTGTCGCGAAATACACGTCAATTTGACAAAGGTGGCGATACCTTTTACGAACAAATTTCAGCGTTGCACAAATCCGTTCGAGGTTCTTCTCCCGATGCGGCACTGTATTGGTTTTGCCGCATGTTGGATGGCGGCGCTGATCCTTTGTACATTGCAAGACGGCTGGTTCGCATGGCATCCGAAGATATCGGCTTAGCTGATCCACGTGCATTGCGTTTAACCTTAGATGCCTGCGAAACCTATGAGCGATTGGGTAGCCCGGAAGGTGAATTGGCGTTGGCCCAGGCGGTTTTATACCTGGCTTGCGCACCCAAAAGCAATGCAGCTTATAGCGCTTATCATAAAGCACGTGCATTTATTGCACAGGATCAATCGCGCCCCGTTCCACTGCATCTACGTAATGCGCCGACATCATTGATGAAACAAAAAGGCTATGGTGATGCCTATCATTACGCACATGACTATCCCGATGCGTATGTTGCTGGTGAAAATTATTTTCCTGAGGACATGCCTGAAATGACTTTTTATCAACCGACCAATTACGGGTTAGAGCAAAAAATTCAAGAAAAATTAACCTATTTGCGTTCACTCGATCAACAAGCCCGTCGTAAAATATAATCTTTAACGTTTATTTGGTTTCGGAGCCCCTACATGCTAGAGATTCAACAATTAAGAAACGATCTGAATGCAGTCACCGAAGCATTAGCCAAACGCGGTTATACTTTTCCCGTTTCGGCATTTAATGCACTAGAAGCTGAGCGTAAAACCATTCAAACTAAAACCCAGGATCTACAAGCACAACGCAATGCTGCGTCGAAAAAAATTGGCCATGCCAAAAGTAAAGGTGAAGATGTCACCGCGATTATGGCTGAGGTTACACAATTCGGCGATGAGTTGAAACAAGCTGAAATTCAACTGGAACAAGTTCAGCAACAGTTACAAAAAATTTTACTGGAAATTCCTAATTTGCCGCATGCCAGCGTACCTCAAGGAAAGGACGAAACTGCTAATGTGCAAATTCGCGATTGGGGCACACCGCGAACCTTTGCTTTTGCTATTAAAGATCATGTCACTATTGGCGAAGCTCTCGGGTTACTTGATTTCGAAACTGCGGCAAAACTTAGCGGCGCACGCTTTAGCGTCATGAAAGGCGGTCTTGCTAGATTACATCGTGCTCTGGCGCAGTTTATGCTGGATACGCATACACAACAGCACGGTTATGTCGAAACCTATGCACCCTATCTGGTGAATGCAGACAGCTTACGAGGCACCGGGCAATTACCTAAATTCGCAGAAGATTTGTTTACCGTTCGAGCGGGTGGAAATGCCACGAATGACGATACCAATCCGCCGTTCTATTTGATTCCCACCGCGGAAGTGCCAATAACCAATATGGTGCGTGACGAAATAGTATCGCTGCAGGCATTGCCGCTCAAATATGTCGCGCACACGCCGTGTTTTCGCTCCGAAGCCGGCAGTTATGGACGCGATACGCGAGGCCTGATTCGTCAACACCAATTTGATAAAGTCGAATTAGTGCATTTAGTACATCCCGATCAATCCTACGATGCTTTGGAGGAACTGGTTGGCCATGCTGAAAAGATATTGCAATTACTGGAACTCCCCTATCGCGTAATGGCATTATGCACGGGTGACATGGGTTTTTCCGCCGCCAAGACCTATGATATTGAAGTATGGCTTCCTGCTCAAAATACCTATCGGGAAATTTCTTCGTGCAGCAATTGTGAAGCCTTTCAAGCACGACGTATGCAAGCACGTTTTCGCAACGAAAATGGTAAACCGACTTTACTGCATAGTTTAAACGGTTCGGGATTGGCCGTCGGTCGCACCTTGGTTGCGGTGTTGGAAAATTATCAAAATAGCGACGGTAGCGTTACAATCCCTAAGGTACTTCGAACTTATATGAACGGTCTTGATAAGATCGAAAGCAACACAGAAAAACAGAATGAATAGCGATTGTACCGAGCAGTATCTATAAAAAAGGCGGAGGGCCTGTCACCATGGAAAATGATAAAACGGATAATGGCGAGAATTTCGAAGCGCTAGAAAAAGAAATACGTGAAGCAGTTGCAAAGGGCGTGCATACGCGCGAAACAGTTCGGCGTCTAACACTCAACGCTATGAATGCACAACATATTGATCTGGCATCCTTACAACGAATCGTCGCCGCGATCATGCACGGCATCCATGATGGTGCCGAAGAACAGATTCAGCATGTCATTAGTCAAACGCAAACAGCAAAAACACAAATCAATGAAGCGGTTACTGGCCTGGATTCCGCATTGGCTGGTTTTGCGCAAGCGTCGAAGTTAGCGGTCGAAGAAGCTGCGAGTCAAGCGAAAAAGTTTTCTGAGAATGAATTAACACGCACGCACTCTGAATTAGAAAGTCTAGAAAGCTTATTTTTAGATACTTTGCATGATACCGCGAGCGCTGCGCAGGGATTAGTAGCTGATATCTTGCATGATGTCATTCGTCATGCAAAAAATAATGGTACCGCAGTCGGTCTGCAACTGGTTGAAACACTGGTCACTTTTAAACATCAGATTGCTTCGATCGGTCATGCACAACTTGAATCAAGCGCCACTTTAGCGAATGCAACCGCTGAATTGATTGGTAAAGTTGCCAGTGGCGTGTTATCTGGCATCAATGAACAAGTGGAAAATAGCAAGTACAAGCATTGATAGAATCAAGATGCTTGTACTTGTTATGCGCTGAATGAGCAAATCGTTGTTGAGATGAAGGAATTGCTCGGCGACGTGAGTAGAATCGATTAAAAATGCTGATGAAAAAATGACTTATATTTCTGAATATGCCGATTGGTACCATGATGTAAACGATAACATCAAAGACCACCAATCGGATCTCAGTTTTATTGAATTTTTGTGATGCTCAAGAAAAAGCCCTTGCCGGATTGCAATCTACGCTGATAATCCATGTGCTGTAATTATTTTTTTGAAAAATCTTTAGAACATCGATCCTAGTTAAAGCAATTACTGATGACACAACAGAAATCATCAACTAAGATGGTAATTTAGTTCATAGAAATCAATGAATTTTTGAATGTTCGGTTCAAAATGTATTTATGGGATCTGACGATAATTTAGAAAAAAACCGCATCGATAAGTGGTTGCATGCCGCGCGTTTTTTCAAAACAAGATCGCTTGCGTCAGAAGCGATTGAACGTGGGAGAGTTACAATTAACGGAAACAAAATTAAACCCGCGAAACAACTAGCGTTAGGAGATAGCGTAGTAGTGCACATCGGCAATAATCATTATGAAGTCACGGTTCTAGGATTATCCAATCGACGTGGATCGGCAACAGAAGCCCAAAAGCTTTACAAGGAAACAGATGAAAGCAAAGAACAAAGAGAATTATTAGCCGCACGTTTAAAAGAACAACCTGCCACCTTTTATACGAAAGGGCGTCCGACTAAACGAGACAGGCGAAATATCGATCGCTTCTTTTCTAACCAAGAAGATTCATAATCTCATAAGAATTTACAAAACAATACGGCTAGTTAACTCTTTCTTATGCTTGAAGAAAATTTAATAAATGACTATGGAAAATAAAACCTTTAATTTGAGCAAAGACGAGTTAATACAACAATCTTCTGCGCAAATGGATGTGCATCTTCAAGGTGCAAGCTACACTCAAGCGCAGAAATTAGCATTAACTTGTCGTATTTTGTTTGATAACGGACACGATTCTGGACTGGCGGGTCAGATTACTGCTCGCGGGGAAAAAACAGGCACTTATTTGACACAACGCTTAGGATTGGGCTTTGATGAAATTTGCGCGAATAATTTGTTGCTTGTCAACGAAGACCTCGAGGTGATTCAAGGAGATGGAATGGCAAATCCGGCCAATCGTTTTCATTCATGGTTATATCGCGCAAGACCGGATGTGCAATGCATTATCCATACGCATGCCGTTCATACGGCCGCGCTCAGTATGCTGGAAGTTCCGTTGGAAATATCGCATATGGATAATTGTGTGTTGTACGACAATGTTGCATTTCTAGCTAAATGGCCAGGCGTTCCAGTGGGAAACAATGAAGGCGAGCTTATTTCACAAGCGATAGGCGATAAAAAAGCATTATTCCTTGCACATCATGGATTACTAATTGCTTGCCCCAGCATCGAAGAAGCCTGTGTATTGGCGCTTGCATTTGAAAGAGCGGCGCGTATGCAATTATTGGCCATGTCTGCGGGAAAAATTCAACCCATTGATCCCGATCTCGGTCGAGAAGCGCGTGACTGGATTTTACGAGGACAACGCAGCGCAGTTACTTTTTCCTATTATGCGCGGCGCAGCTTGCGTAAAAATAAGGAATGTTTGCAATAAACCTGTTTGTCGTCACTGTTAAGAATTGATTGTGGGATTGTAGAGCCTCGATGGCGAAGATATTGTTTGTACCCGCAAGGGGTTTCGGTTAGAATCGCCAATTCCCAGGCGCGTAGCTCAGTTGGTTAGAGCACCACCTTGACATGGTGGGGGTCGTTGGTTCGAGTCCAATCGCGCCTACCACAGCTATGAATTTATTTGTTACCAGATACTTTCATCTCCTATTCAGAGATCTTTTTGAATATCAAAGCGTTAGACATGGTTCATCATGATTGAACGGCGTAATTTCTACCGAATATTGCACGTGCAACCAGATGCTTCCATGGCAGTTATCCAAGAAAATTATCGCTTACTGAGACAGAAGCTAAAAATACACCCCAACTTAAGCGGTGCCGATTGGAATGAAAATTTACTCGAGGCTGCTTACCAAACTTTATCGGATTCTTCGAAAAGATCCGCCTATGATGCTGAATTATTGCGGTATTATCATATCGACACGTTGACGCATGGTGCTTTTAGTAGCAATACTAACGAATCTGGTCGTAAGCAGACAAACAACAATTCCAGTCCATTTGGTTTGAAGAATTATTATCGTGTTTTGCAAGTTCAATCAGACGCACCGGCTGCTATCATTATGGCTAGCTATCAAGCGTTAAAGAAAAATAATTCAGCCGATATTAAATCTCTGGACGAGGCTTATCGCATTCTTTCAAATGAAAAAACACGACAGCAATATGATGTTTATTTGGCCAGATACATAGCGGAAGCCCGTAAAGAATCCGAAGCACAATCAAACGAAGTCTATCCAATGGCGATGACTACTAGCAACTCTGCCGCATCGTCTCTGCAGCCATATCAAGCGGTAATACTTCATTATTGCGCGTTTTGTAAAACGCCTTATCGCTCGCATGCGAATTTGTATGGAAATGAAAATTGTTTGGAATGTAATAGCCCAATTACTTATATCGAACATGAGAGTCTTCGATTGTTGCGACGGACGATGAAACGAATTCCTCTGCAGGGTGAGTTTTTATTTTATTCGTTTTGGCCAGGCAAGCCGTATCGCGGTTATTTTCAAGATTTATCTTCAAATGGGTTACGGTTTTGGAGCGAACAATCAGTCGATTTAGGGGAAATAATAAAAATCGACGCTACAAATCTGCAAGCGGTTGCTGAAGTAACGCATGCGAGTGTGGAAAACAATGGTATTTCTACTGGTGCACGATTCATTACTGCTAAATTTGATCAATCTCGTGGAAATTTTATTTCAGTACAGACTTGAACATTAATTTTGGAAATTTGTGACAGCCGTTTTACTCTTAAAAATAGGATTACAAAAAACCAGTAAAAAATTGATTAATGAATTTTTTTCAGAAATAGATTAAAATTCAGTCAATCATAAAATATTTTGTAATTTTGATTTTTTAGCTGTGATGAATTAATTCAGCCATTCGGTCAGTTAAATCAAAATAAGTTATTGTAATTTATTTAAAAAACAATTACTCTCATTACAATTTTGTAACAGAAATATTACTTTAGGTTAATTATATAAAGGAATAACCGCATTAATAGTGATATTATTTAAAGGTAGAAATGAGGCAAAACGTATTTTAAAAAACATAGTGAAATCGCCAAAGGGTTATTTTCCTTTGTTTATTAAAAGACTTAAGTTTCAGTTTTATTGTGAAATGCCTACTGAATGACAGTTAGAAACTTTGAAGTCTTGAACTCGAGTTCAATAGATGCACTACAAGTCAATGATTTTAGATGACCTTTAATAAAAATAAGCTATGGACATAGCCATACATCAAATTTCAGCATTACGATCGGCAGCAGCTGACGCATGCGCCTTGTTAAAAACCATGTCGAATGAAGATCGCTTGTTGATTTTGTGTGAACTGAGTCAAGGCAGTCGAAATGTAGGCGAGTTGGAGCAACTTTTAAATATTCACCAACCAACGCTTTCTCAGCAACTTACAGTACTGAGAGAAGAAAATTTAGTTTCAACTGAACGTAAAGGTAAATACATTTATTATAGATTATCGAGTCTACAAGCAATAAAAGTAATGCAAACCCTTTCTGATCTTTATTGCATTCATCGTTCCTAGTGAATTGATTTTAACAACTCTTCCTGCTTCAATTAAGGTTGAATTTCAACGATGGAGTTGGTTCGAGCAAGTCCACTCATAATTCTTCCCGATTTATTACGAACCTGCACTACTTGATTCTCTGCCGCATCGGTTAATGCATTTCCTTCTGAACTGATACTAAATCCTCGCCCTTTCACGACCAGATTAACTTTTTGACCTCGCTGAATTACATAGGGCGCTCGCAGCATATGTTGTCGAATGGGTTGACCAACCGTGAGATTATTGTTGGCAATTTTACCCACAATCTGCGATGGGTCAGTAAAAATCCCGTCCGGCATATGAGTTAGGTTCACATTTTGCAATGTAATATCTTCATAAGTTAAAGCATGCCCCGTTGAAACGGGGCGAGCCAAATGCAATACATCTGCCATGACATTAATTTCTGCTTGAACATAGATGGCCCAATTGATATCGCGATCGTTACACCGAACAACTATAGATGTCTTACCCCATAAACGACTTCCGGGCGGAATAGAAGGTTGTAATTCTGAACACCTTGGTAACGTTAAGTATTTATCAATTTTATCTACATTGACAGCCACTTGCCCTGGCAATGTCGACGTATTGCGATAGACAAAATCTTCAACCGAGTTTCGGATGAGCGATATATCTTGATATTGCTCAGAAACTTCATCATTTGCTGCAAGCAAAGGTGCCTGCAGTAATATTATTAATAGTGTTATCAGATTTTTGGTTGCAACAATCGGTTGAGATTTTTTCATCATAAAATTCTGCCGTGGGCGGCAAATATTGCCGTTATGTGAAGCTATCATAAACGACAAATCAGTTGGTTATCTCAGAAGATGGCACTCTTTCTTTCCTCTTTTCTTTTATTAACACACTGATTTACCTATCCCTATACATCTGGCACATAAAATGCTTGTTATAAGACAAGAAAATTTAAATGCGACAAAAAAATGATTAATAAACTGGATAAAGAACTCAATTTTCATCATCACGCTTTAGCATTGCGTGTAGGGCGACAAGAATTACTTTCAAGTAATGTGGCTAATGCGGACACGCCGAATTTCAAAGCAAAAGATATTGATTTTGCTAGTGCGCTCAATGAAAAACTTGGACTGAATTCTTCATTCGGTAAAGTTACTCTAAATACGACATCTCCCTTGCATATTAATGCTGGAGCAAACAGTGTTTTGGGAGACAACATACTTTATCGTATCCCTCTACAGCCGAGTGTAGATGGAAATACTGTCGATATGGACATGGAGAGAACCCGCTTTGCCGATAATGCTCTGAAATACGACGCCAGCATTTCATTTATTAATAATGAATTTAGAAACATTATGTTAGCGATGCAGGAGAGATAGAAAATGTCATTATTTAGTGTATTTGGAATTGCCAGTTCAGCAATGTCAGCCCAATCACAGCGTTTAAACGTAGTGGCTAGTAATCTTTCCAATGCAGATAGTGTAACTAGCTCAACAGGCGAAGCATACCGTGGACGTCAAGTAGTTTTTAGTACGTTACAAGCAAATCCCAATGGAGCCAGTGGCGTCAAGGTTGCCGGTGTAGTTCACGATGCCTCACCGATGCGTCAGGTTTTTGAACCTAAACATCCGATGGCTGATAAAAATGGCTATGTAACGATGCCTAATGTGAATGTAGTTGATGAAATGGTCAATATGATGTCTGCATCGCGTTCTTATCAAAACAGCGTTGATATGATGAATACGACGAAATCGCTATTACAAAAAACGCTGACGATAGGACAATAAAAGGAGAATTAACATGAATTCATCACAACAAGTTACTACGCCCGCAGTTTCAACTAATAATTCTGTGACGAATGCAACAAACGTTACAGCAAAAAAAGCGGCCGAAAATCCGCAGGATCGTTTTTTGAAACTACTCGTTACACAGATGAAAAATCAAGATCCATTAAAACCACTTGATAATGCTGAAGTGACTAGTCAACTAGCCCAAATTAGCACGGTTTCTGGCATTGATAAATTGAACAGCACACTACAACTGCTCAATTCAGATATGTCAGAAAGCTTATCCATGGAAGCGACTCGTATGATTGGGCATAACGTTCTTGTACCCGGAACATCATTGTCTCTTGAAAAAGGAGCTTCAGTACTCGGCGTAGAACTTGATCAGCCAGCTGATCAAGTTAAAGTAACAATCATGGATAGCTCTGGAATCCCTGTTCGCCATTTGGATTTAGACAGTAGACCAGAAGGTGTTAGTGCGATTCCTTGGGATGGAAAAACCGATAGTGGAGCAATTGCTGCCGATGGAGAATACACTTTTGCTGCAACTGCTGTTCAAGATGGCGAAAACATCAAAATTAAAACGCTTTCATTAGGACTAGTTAATAGCGTGACTCCGAATGAAAAAGGCGCACTTCTTGACATAGAAAAAATCGGTGCTGTCAATATATCTGATGTTAAACAAGTATTTTAATTAGGAGATCGTCATGAGTTTTCAACATGGATTAAGCGGATTAAGCGTATCGTCTACTAATTTGGATGTAATTGGTAATAACGTCGCAAACGCAAACACAATCGGGTATAAAGAATCACAAGCACAATTTACTGATATTTATGCTAATTCCTTGGCCGGATCAGGTGCATCACAAATTGGTATTGGATCAAGAGTTGCGACTGTTGCACAAGGGTTTAATCAAGGCGGAATTAAACCAACCAGCAATCCATTAGACGTTGCCATTAACGGAAATGGTTTCTTTCGCATGAATGATGGTGGAGTAGTTAGTTATAGCAGAAACGGGCAATTTCTCGTTGATGCCAAGGGTTTTCTTGTCAATGCAACTGGTTCGAATGTTACAGGCTATATGGCTGATCAAGATGGAAATGTCGTGGCAAGTCAATTAGCAAATCTTAACCTAACGTCTACAGACATTACTCCTAAGCCGACTACGGCCTTCGATCTTGGATTCAATCTCAATTCAAACTCTATTCCTCCCACTACGGGCCCAGCGACTCTAATGCCGTTTAATGCGAATAATCCCAAAAGCTACAACAATACCACTTCGGGTGAAGTTTTCGATAGCTTAGGAAACTCTCATGTTCTTTCCGTTTATTTCCAAAAAACATTAACACCTGGAAATTGGAATATTTTTGCCACCGTCGATGGAAAAACTGATAATTTGGGCGTTCCTCAATTTGTAACGCTCGACAATACCGCATTAACCTTCGATAACAACGGCAAGCTAACATCTCCCTCAGTGCCACTGAATGTAAGTGTCAATTTAAATTCTATTAATCCTGCACAAGGTGCCGCTTCCCCTTTAGATTTTTCATTGGATTTATCTAAATCAACACAGTTTGGATCTCCCTTCGGTGTCAATGTCCACTCTCACGACGGATTTACCTCTGGAAAATTAGCGGGGTACACAATATCAGCAGAAGGAATAATTCAAGGAACATTTACCAATGGCAGAACTAAAACATTAGGACAGATTGCTCTGTCTAATTTCGCTAATCCACAAGGATTAACACCAACCGGAAATGGAAACTGGATTGAAACACCCGAATCTGGACAACCTTTGGTAGGCATCCCTAAAACGGGAACGCTTGGCGTACTCGCGAGCTCTTCTGTGGAAGAAGCCAATATCGATCTCACCGCTGAATTAGTAAAAATGATTACGGCACAACGTATGTATCAAGCCAATGCCAAAACGATCGAGACACAAAACTCTATTATGCAAACTTTGGTCAACCTGTAATTTCATTGTTTATAAATTTTTTGTAAAACATTATGGATAGACTAATTTATACCTCAATGACTGGTGCAAATCATACATTGCATCAACAAGCTACCGTTGCGCAAAATCTTGCCAATGTATCAACAAACGGATATCGCGCAGAGAAAAATGCCTTCAGAGCCGTTCCGATATATGGTGATGGCTCACCTACACGAGCTTTTGTGGTGGATTCAACCATATCACAAGATTTTACCCCCGGACCGATTCAAACTACTGGTCGAGATTTGGATGTCGCCATTCGCGGTTCTGGTTGGATTACAGTTGAATTAGAAAATGGTCAAGAAGCCTACACGCGAAGTGGTAATTTACAAATTAGCCCAAACGGCATTTTAATTACTCAAAACGGATTAAAAGTTAAAAATGCTGACGGTGGTCCGATCACGATACCTCCTGACACACGCATTACCATCGGTGTCGATGGAACAGTTTCGTCAGTTCCTATTTTTCCTCAACCCAATACAGTCGCTCCTGTTGGCCGAATTAAATTGGTCGATCCGGCCGAAGATCAATTGGTAAAAGGTAGCGATGGTTTATTTCGATTAAAAGATGGCAGTGTTGCACCGGTAGACGCAAGAGTAAGGCTTGCCGATGGAGCATTGGAAGATGGTAACGTCAACGTAGTCCATGAAATGGTCAGCATGATAGCACTTGCCCGGCAATTTGATATGCAAATGAAAATGCTAGAAAGCGCCCAAAAGAATGCTCAACAAGCCAGTGAAATAATGGTTATGAGAGCTTAATCACTTTAAGTTGAAGGAATAATAGCAATGATACGTTCGTTATGGATTTCAAAAACCGGGTTGAACGCGCAACAAACCAAAATGGATGTCATCGCCAATAACTTGGCGAATGTCAGCACAAACGGATTCAAACGGTCCCGAGCCATTTTTGAAGATTTGATGTATCAAACGTTACGTCAACCAGGCGCGCAATCATCACAGCAAACCCAATTGCCAACAGGTCTACAATTGGGTACCGGTGTGAAGCCAGTTGCCACGGAAAGCGTGTTTATTCAAGGTGCTCCTCAACCAACTGATAATTCACGCGATATTTTTATCAATGGCACCGGTTTTTTCCAAATTTTAATGCCGGATGGAACGACAGCCTATACACGCGATGGTGCTTTCCAGTCAGACATTAATGGACAAGTTGTTACGTCCAGCGGCTATCCGCTACAACCACCTATTACCGTTCCGCCGAATGCAATCGATATTACGGTAGCGCGTGATGGGACCGTTTCTGCAACGATGCCAGGGTCAGTAGCTCCAGTTCAAGTGGGTAATATTCAACTGGCAAGCTTTATCAATCCGGCCGGATTGCAAAAAATGGGCGAGAATCTTTTTCTGGAAACCGCAGCCAGTGGCGCACCCAACCAAAATGCACCAGGCACAAATGGGTTAGGAACCGTCATGCAACGCTATGTTGAAGCGTCAAACGTCAATGTGGTTGAAGAACTCGTTAACATGATTCAAACACAGCGTGCTTATGAAATGAATTCAAAATCCATAGAAACTTCAGATCAAATGTTACAAAGATTGGCGCAAATATAACGTAACTTTTCAGTAAGGCTAATGTAATGTTAACAGCGTTTAATGAAATTTTAAGGGATGATCAATACAAGCTTATCAGTGTATTGCTATTCGCATGCTTCTTATCAGGTTGTAATACATTGATGACACCTTCCACGGTTACCCATCAGCCTTACACGCTCAGACCTCCACAACCAAGCGGTGTGCCTCCGCAACCCAATGGTGCAATTTTTCAATCAATCAATACCACGATGAATGGGGTTCGATACACACCTTTGTTTGAAGATCGTCGCGCACGAATGGTTGGGGATACCATTATCGTCAATTTACGTGAAAAAACCAATGCCAGCAAAAGCTCCGAAAGTAATGTAGATCGGGCAGGCAGTATTGATTTTTCAGTTCCTAATTTTTTAGGTCTTCCTCTTACGCTGTTAACTAAAAATGCCACTATTAAGGCTAACAATAACAACAAATTTAATGGTGGCGGTGCCAGCACTAATAAAAATGATTTTAATGGCACGATTACGGTAACGGTGATCGAAGCATTACCTAATGGTAATCTCGTAGTGAGTGGTGAAAAGCAGATCGGCATTAACCAAGGACAAGAATTCATCCGACTTTCAGGAGTGCTTAATCCTGTACATATTATAGGGAATACTATTTCTTCTACTCAAATTGCCGACGCTCGAATTGAGTATCGTGGCAATGGATACGTTGACGAAGCACAAACAATGGGATGGCTATCACGATTCTTCTTATCGATTTCTCCTTTCTGATAAAAAAAACGTTATTAATAATGATTTTTACTTTAAGCGAAACCATGAAAGCAAAACGAACACTGATTTTATTAATTTTCTGTCTCATTTCGATTTTGCCAGGTTTAAGTCTTGCTGATCGAATTAAAGACCTTGCTTCGATCCAAGGCGTTCGCAACAATCAATTAATAGGATATGGATTGGTAGTCGGTTTGGATGGCAGTGGCGATATGACCACCCAAACACCTTTTACCGTACAAAGCGTCATAAACATGTTAGGTCAGTTGGGAGTAAATTTGCCACCTGGCACCAATTTACAGTTACGTAATGTTGCTGCAGTGATGGTAACCGCAACAGTACCTGCATTTACCAAACCCGGTCAACAAGTTGATGTAACCGTATCCTCGATGGGTAACGCGAAAAGCCTACGAGGCGGAACATTGCTGATGACACCGATGAAAGGTATTGATAATCAAGTTTACGCGATTGCTCAAGGAAATATTTTGGTAGGGGGTATCGGCGCATCTGCCGGGGGAAGTAGTGTCCAAGTAAATCACCTAAGCGTCGGTCGTGTAACAGGCGGCGCCATGGTAGAACGTGAAATACCAACCACCGTGGGGCAAGGTGATTATATCAATCTAGAACTCAATTCGACAGATTTCTCGACAGTTAATCGCATTGTGGATGCCATCAATCAATTGCACCCATCCTCAGCATCCCCCGTAGATGGTCGCATGATACAAGTCAAAGCACCTAACGATAGCGGTCAACGTATTGCTTTTATAGCACAAATTGAAAGTTTAGATATCAAGCCCGCCAGACCAACAGCCAAAGTTATTGTTAATTCTAGAACAGGTTCGGTGGTGATGAATCAGGCGGTTACATTGGAATCCAGTGCTGTCGCACACGGTAATTTATCAATCATCATTAATACCGAGCCGGTTATTAGTCAACCTGGGCCTTTAGCTCAACGCGGCGAAACCGTTGTTACACAACGTTCGCAGGTTGAAATACGAACTGAAGAAGGCAATTTGATGTTGCTCCCAAATGGTGCTGATTTAGGTGAAGTTGTAAAAGCATTGACCGCCATTGGAGCAACAACGCAAGACCTGCTTTCGATATTGCAAGCTTTAAAAGCAGCGGGTTCGTTGCGTGCAGACCTGGAAATAATTTAATTCTATCTTTCATAAGGACAGACTGTCGTGGTTATTTCACCTGATATCTCAAGCAAACTCGCAATTGATGCGCGGAGTATGGATGAACTGCAAGTATTAGCGAAAAGAAATCCAGATGGTGCTTTAAAAAAAGTCGCGCAACAGTTTGAAGGAATATTTATGCATATGCTTCTCAAAAGCATGCGCGAGGCTACTCCCAAAGATGGATTGTTTGACAGCCAACAAACACAATTTTTTACCCAAATGTACGATCAACAATTGTCTCAGCATGTAGCAAAACGAGGTATGGGTATTGCTGACATGATGGTTAAACAACTCACTCGATCCAATTCCTTAGGATCTGCGCATACTGGAAATACTGATCCGGCAATGTCCACTCTTTATTCAGATAAAAATCCTTCTTCTATTCCAGCTTCACATCCTAATGACAAGTCACCAAAATTGTGGCCTACCGCTCAGAATTCCTCAAACATACATTCACAAAATACATCTTATAAAATAAATACTCGCGTAGAAGACGCCCCTTTCTTGGGTCAATTGGGAGGAATGAATAATAAGTTACCCAGTCATGTTAATAATTTTATCGATAAACTATTACCGCATGCGAAAACTGCTACTCAATCAACAGGCATACCTTCGCAATTCATTCTAGCGCAGGCTGCTTTAGAAAGTGGTTGGGGCAAACATGAAATTCGACGTGCTGACAACAAACCAAGTTATAACCTATTTGGCATCAAAGCAGGGGCAAATTGGAAAGGCGATGTGATTGAAACAATAACTACCGAATATATTAACGGCACGCCACAGAAAACTGTCGAAAGATTCCGTGCATATAGTTCGTATGCAGAAGGATTCAAGGATTATGCAAAACTATTATCTGATAATCCACGTTATGCCAATGTAGTGAAAAACACAGACGCTGTTGCATTTGCAAACGGTTTACAACGCGCTGGTTATGCGACCGATCCACGCTATGCAGATAAATTAATCAAAATAATCAACAATGAAGCAATGCAAGACCGAAGATTCATTTAATTTTTTAGATTAACTGAATTCTTTTTTTATCTTGCCGATATAACCAATATAGATTACTCAAATTATAAGTATCAAATAGAGCTATGGGAAATAATATTATAAATATCGGTATCTCAGGCCTTTTAACTGCTCAAAATCAGTTACATACGACCAGTCATAATATTAGCAATGCAAATACGACTGGTTTTAAGAGACAAGAAGTATTACAAGATACGAATATTCCGCAATCCTCGGGCGCAGGATTTGTTGGCAAGGGTGTGCACACGACTACGGTACAACGTATATACAGCCAATTCCTTGTGTCTCAATCACTGCAAGTTCAGGCGCAAAGCCAATCACTTGATGTAAATTACACGCAAATCAAACAACTGGACAACATGTTGGCCGAAGCAACTTCCGGTTTATCACCAACGCTCCAGAAATTTTTTAGTGCGGTACAAGATGTTGCTACCAATCCATCAATGATACCTTCGCGTCAATCTCTATTAAGTGGGTCAGAAGCACTGGTATCTCGTTTTCAAGCTTTGGATGAACGCATGTCTCAAATGAGAAATGGTGTTAACGAACAGATCACCAGTCATGTTGAAGAAATTAACTCTCTGTCTAAACAAGTTGCTGAAGTCAATCAACAAATCTTGCTCGCTGAAGGTTCTGCAGCGGGGCAACCTGCAAATGACATGCTTGATCAAAGAGACAGCCTGATTAGTAGCCTCAGCAAATTAATAAATTTGGATACGATCACACAAAGTGACGGTAGTGTTAATGTTTTCATAGGTAATGGACAAGCATTGGTTGTAGGTTCTAGGACAATGTCCCTAGAAGCTATGAAAAATCCCACAAACCCAAACAATTTAACATTAGGCATAGTAAGTAGCGGAAAAACCATCCAACTTCCTGAGGAACAAATTACCGGAGGAGCTTTAAGTGGGCTTTTTGCATTTCGCAACGATGCTTTGGATAACGCTCAGAACTCTTTGGGCAGAATCGCGATTACTTTGGCGCAAAATTTTAATGAACAGCACCGTTTAGGAATGGATCTAAACGGAAACATGGGCAGTGATCTTTTTCAAGTAGCCACCCCTAAAGTTATTTCGGCATTAACAAATAACGGAGCCTCAAGTATTTCCGCAGCTATTACTGATTATGGAACTTTGACGACAAGCGATTATGAGTTTTCTTATGATGGTACAAATTATTCTTTGACTAGATTGTCAGATAATACTTTTGTCAGCACCACTGTAACACCGTCGTCTTCAACCCCATTTACTTTTGATGGAATCTCGGTAACAAATGCAAGCTTATCCGTAGGCGATAAGTTTTTAATTCAACCAACGATAAATGGTGCAAAAGACATTGCCGTTAATATTCACGATACGACTAAAATAGCTGCCGCAGGACCTAACCGTACCGGATCGGCTCTATCTAACTCGGGTACAGGCGTTATTAGTCCCGGAGTTGTTACTACGTCGCCAGCTGATGCTAATCTTCAACAACCTCTGACAATCACATTCCACGCACCTTATGATGGTCAATATGATGTAACAGGGACGGGGTCTGGCTTACCAGCAACCAATCAGGTTTATACCTCAGGCGCAGATATCACTTTTAATGGATATACTTTCCAAATTAGTGGAGAACCTGCCGCAAACGACGTTTTTACAGTAACACCCAATAGTAATGGATCGGCCGATAATCGAAATGCTCTTTTATTAGGCGCGTTACAAACAAAGAGCACTCTGGATAACGGAAATGCTACTTATCAACTTTCTTACGGACAATTGGTTTCACAAATCGGTAACAAAACTCGTGAGCTTGATGTAACAAGCAAAGCACAGGCCAATTTATTGACTCAAACTGAAAAATCAATGGAATCTATCTCGGGAGTTAACTTGGATGAAGAAGCCGCTAATTTAATGCGCTTCCAGCAAGCTTTTCAAGCTTCAAGCAAAGTTATTGAAATTAGTGAAAAACTGTTTAGCTCAATTTTACAACTTGGGTAATTATTTAGATCGAGGAGCAGCCTAAAATGCGCATCAGTTCAAATACAATATTCGAGACTGGCACGAATTTAATGCTTCAGCAACAAGACACATTAATTAAGACACAACAACAACTTTCAACCGGAAGGCGTGTATTAACCCCTGCAGATGATCCAATTGCTGCGGCACAAGCATTAAATGTTAGCCAGTCGCTATCGCTGAATCAGCAATATTCAGTCAATCGAACGACTGCAGATTCTTCTTTAAAGCTTGAAGAAAATGTATTAAAAAGTGTTACAGGATTGCTTCAAAACGTACATGAATCAGCTATACGTGCGGGTAGTGCATCTTTAACTGATGCCGATCGTACAATAATAGCGAAAGAAATACGCAGTCAACTCGAGTCCCTTGTTGGGTTAACAAATACCACCGATGAAAAAGGTCAGTATTTATTTTCCGGATATCAAGCAACAACGAAGCCATTTACTCAATCAGGACTCAATGTACAGTATCAAGGAGATCAAGGACAAAGGCTAAGTCAAGTAGGTCCATCGCGCCAACTCGCTATCAGTGATCCGGGTACAGATATCTTTGAACGAATTAAAGATGGCAATAGTGTTTTCACCACAGCTGCAAATGCTTTAAATACGGGAACAGGTCTCATTGATGTCGGTTCAGTAGTAAACCCGACCAATTTGACTGGCAATAACTACGAAATAAGCTTCACCGTAACCGCAGGTGTGACTACTTACGATATCGTGAATACAACTACAGCGACGCCAGTATCATCGGGAAACTCTTATACCAATAGCAGCAGTTCTATTAGTTTTGACGGTATGCAATTTAGTATTAAAGGAGATCCTGCTAACGGCGACAAATTTACTGTTTCTCCTAGTAGTAATAAGAGTATGTTTCAAACCATCGGTGATTTTATTTCAGCGCTTGAGAAGCCCTCGACAGGGCAACCAGGAGGAACCCGATTTGCCAACGTTTTGAGTTCAACTCTACAAAATATCAATAACAGTTTAGAAAACGTACTAACCAAACAATCTGCTATCGGTGCAAGATTACAAGAGATAGATACACTTGGAAGTGTGGGTGAAGATCAAGAAATTCAGTTTGAAAATTTGCTATCAAATTTGCAAGATGTCGATTACGCAAAAGCTATATCAGATTTACAACGACAACAATTATATTTACAAGCAGCCCAACAGTCGTATGTCAAAGTTTCTGGTTTGTCATTATTTAATTATATTTAATGATAATGAGTTCACTTTAAGTCATTAACACCTTGATAGCCTATATCTTTGCGGAACTGATAACCTTCGAACGAAATTCGATTCACTAATCGATAGGCATTTTCTTGTGCTATTTTTGTGGTTTCTCCTAATGATGTGACACAAAGCACGCGCCCTCCAGCAGTAACGATTTCATCACGATCACCATTTTCTTTAATAGCAGTACCCGAATGAAAAATATGGAAACTATGATCGTGCTCTTGATCGCACATTAATTCTTTTAGCCCATGAATCACATCGTTTTTTCTTGGCTTTTCGGGATAATCTTGCGCGGCCATTACGACACCTAATGCGGTGCGCGAATCCCACTCGATTAATGCGGCATCTAACGTCTTATTAACCGCATGCTCCACAATCGAAAAAAAATCGCTTTTTAAACGCAGCATAATCGGTTGTGTTTCGGGATCCCCCATACGACAGTTAAATTCTAAAACCTTAGGTTCACCATTGGATGTAATCATCAGTCCCGCATACAAAAAACCACAATAACGAATACCTTCTTTTCTCATGCCGACAATAACAGGTTGGATGATCTCCTGCAAAATTCTGGCTTGAAGCTCATTGGAAACAAACGGTGTAGGAGAATAGGCACCCATTCCACCAGTATTAGGCCCTTGGTCGTCATCAAGCAGCCGCTTGTGATCTTGGCTATTAGCTAATGGCAATACATGCTGACCATCCGTCATCACGATGAAACTGACTTCAGTACCCTGGATGAATTCTTCTATGATGATTTCGTTGCCAGCGTTGCCCAAGTTTCTATCAACAAGGATAGCATTTACAGCAGCGTGAGCCTGCTCTTTTGTTTCTGCAATCACAACGCCCTTCCCCGCTGCTAAGCCATCGGCCTTAATAACAAGGGGAGTAAAATTTTCATCGATATAACGATGCGCAGAGGCAGCATCATTAAATCTTTCGTAGTCTGCTGTCGGAATTTTGTGCCGTTGCATAAATTCTTTGGCAAAAATTTTCGATGTTTCCAGTTGTGCGGCTTGCCATATAGGTCCAAAAATTTTCAAATCAGCTTTCTCAAACGCATTGACAATACCATCAGCCAGCGGCGCTTCTGGACCGACAATTGTAATATCAATCGATGCATTTTGTGCAAATGCAATCAATTCATCAGCTTGAGTGATCGCAATATTTTCAATGCCTGGCTCTAGTGCAGTACCCGCGTTGCCAGGTGCCATGAAAACCTTATTAACCCGGGGAGACTGTCTTAGTTTCCATGCAATGGCGTGTTCTCTGCCGCCACCACCTATGACCAAAACGTTGTTCATAAAATTTTACAAGTCTAGTGCCTGAAATGACGGATATTCGTAAACATCATCGTGATACCTTGTTCATCCGCAGCGGCAATCACCTCGTTATCGCGAATACTTCCCCCGGGCTGAATAACTGCGGTTGCGCCAGCTTGTGCGACAACATCTAATCCATCACGGAAAGGGAAAAAAGCATCCGAAGCTACGACAGAACCCGATAATGAAAATTGAGCTTGTTGTGCTTTGATAGAGGCAATGCGCGCACTATCAACACGACTCATTTGCCCCGCGCCAATGCCCACAGTTTGGCCATTGCGACAAAATACAATGGCATTTGATTTGACAAATTTCGCCACACGCCACGCAAACAATAAGTCATTGATCTGTTGGGGAGTCGGTTTGGTTTGCGTAACTATCTGACACTCTGATTCCAGCAGGTTTTTCATGTCAGGTGTTTGCACCAAAATACCACCACCTATCCGTTTTAAATCATAGTGATGGAAATTATTTTCTAATGACACAGTTAATACACGAATATTATTTTTTTGTGCCAACAATTGCTGTGCATTACTTGAAACTTCTGGAGCAATGACCACTTCGACAAATTGCTTCAAAAGCGCTTCTACAGTCTCTTTATCTATGGGACGATTAAACGCAATAATTCCACCAAAGGCGGATACAGGATCGGTCGCAAAGGCACGTTGGTATGCTTGCAAAGTTGTTTCAGCGATAGCTACGCCACAGGGATTAGCATGCTTGACGATCACACAAGCAGGTTGCTTAAACGTTTTAACACATTCCCAGGCCGCATCAGTATCCGCAATATTGTTGAAAGATAATTCTTTGCCTTGCAGTTGCCGGTAATTTGCCAAGCTTCCGGGAACAATCGTTTCATCACGATAAAAAGCAGCCTTTTGGTGAGGATTCTCGCCATATCGTAATTCTTGAATCAGTTGAAAATTCAAATTAAGCGAATCAGAAAAATCTTGATTGATCCCCGTGAGATAATTACTGATGGCGCTATCGTAAGAAGCGGTATGCGTAAATGCTTTTTTTGCCAATTCGAAACGCGTAGTTGCGGTTATTTTTCCTTTGTGGGCTTCCAATTCTTCACAAACCATTGAATAATCAAGTGGATCTGTAACAATTGCAACCTTTTGATAATTTTTAGCCGCCGCCCTTATCATGGTTGGACCACCAATATCAATGTTTTCGATCGCCTCTTCTAAACTACAATTTTCTTTTGCAACGGTTCGTTTAAATGGATAAAGATTGACTATCACCAAATCAATATTGGGAATCCCAGCTTTTTCAAGTGCTTGTTGATGCTCAGTCAAGTCATGACGTGCCAATATTCCCGCGTGTATTTTGGGATGCAACGTTTTGACGCGTCCATCCAGCATTTCAGGAAAATTAGTGTGATCGCTCACTTCGATAACCTGCAAACCGTTTTCTCGTAGTAAATGAGCGGTACCGCCAGTTGATAAAATGGTAATGCCGTTCTGAATCAAACGCTGTGCTAATTCGATTATTCCTGTTTTATCGGATACGCTTAGAAGCGCATATTGAATAGTCATTTAATTTTATATTGTTTCATTTTTTGGCGCAGTGTATTGCGATTTATTCCAAGTAAGTCAGCCGCTTGGGTTTGGTTACCTTTAGTATGTTGAATTGCAATTTCGATTAAAGGCTTCTCAACGCTATGAATCACCATACTATATAATTCTCCGGGCTTTTCTCCATCCAAGTCATTCAAATAAGTTGTAATAGCTTTACGAATACAGGTTGCAATTTCATTCTCTTTCACTGCGTTCATGAACTAATTCCTCTCCTTCTATGTAATTCAATCTTTGGCCTTGTTCAGCTAATTCAGAAAAAAATAGATTTGTTTCGAAGACTTGCTGTTGACTGGTTTGCAGCTGGTTCATTCTATGCCGGAAACCGGCAGAACCGACTAATCCTTTGGTATACCAAGATATATGTTTGCGCGCGATACGCACGCCAGAATATTCTCCGTAGAAATCATATAAATCATATAAATGATCGATAAGAATTTGGTGTATTTCAGTAACCTTAGGTGATGGTAATTCACGCTTATGTTGTAAATATTGATCTATCTCACGAAATATCCAAGGACGCCCTTGAGCAGCACGTCCAATCATAATAGCATCGGCTTTCGTATAAGCAAGCACCTGATCTGCTTTTTGCGGGGTGGTAATATCGCCATTTGCAATAATTGGGATCTTAATCTCTGCTTTGACTGCAGCAATGGTGTCATATTCCGCAAAACCAGTATATGCACAAGCACGTGTACGGCCGTGGATGGCCAATGCCTGTATGCCGGAATCTTCAGCAATATGCGCTATTGCTAAAGCATTCTTGTGTTGTTTATCCCATCCTGTGCGTATTTTGAGCGTCACAGGAATTTCAACCGATTTCACCACGGCATCAAGGATTTTTCCAACTAATTTTTCATTTTGTAACAGCGCGGAACCCGCCATGACATTACATATCTTTTTAGCAGGGCAACCCATATTAATATCGATGATTTCAGCACCTTTTTCTGCATTATAGCGCGCTGCATCTGCCAACATCAGTGGATCGGCGCCGGCAATCTGAACAGAAATTGGGGAAACTTCTCCCTCATGATTAGCGCGGCGTTCTGTTTTTTTAGAACCCCATAATAAAGAATTGCTCGAAACCATTTCCGAAACAGCCAAACCAGCTCCCATTTTTTTACATAACTGCCGAAATGGTCGATCAGTAACGCCTGCCATCGGTGCGACTATCAGTCTATTCTTAAGAAGGTGAGAACCAATGTGCATGTACTTGAATAGGTGCCAAAAAAACTAAAAAATGCCTTATTTGTGTATAACAAACAATGCTAAGCAAATGAAATAAAATATTATTTATAACTAATATAAATATTCATTCATTTGTGAAGATGCGGATTATAGCTTTTTTGATCAGCGAAAGAGAAGCGAATCATAAAAAATTATCCCCTAGCGCCAAATATCATGCGTCGAGAAACAAATTTCTTAACAGGTGAAATACAATCCAAAGCACTTAAACCAATTCCACGAGCATAATTTAACAACGTATATTCGTTTGAAAAAAGTTTGATGAGAGAATCGGTAAAAAAAACACTTCCATAACTGTCGATTCTTCTCTTTTGGCGATATTTCGACAACATAGCAGTTGTGCCAATTGAATTGTTAAAATCGTGCATGCTGATAATTTCTCTGGATAACTCATAAGCATCTCGCAACCCTAAATTAAATCCTTGTCCTGCAACCGGATGTAACGTTTGGGCCGCATTACCGATCAAAACGATTCGTTGTGCAACAATTGAAGAGGCATATTTTAGTACGAGTGGAAAAGTAGATCGGCTTCCGGTTGCAACAAATTTACCGAGCCTATCTCCAAACTGTTCATGTAACGCATCCAGAAACATTGAATCATCAAGCTGATAAATCGCTTGTGCTTTGGCAGAAGGTGCCGTCCATATTAATGCAAAATCTTCTTTATTGGGTAGTAATGCGATGGGGCCATCAGGCGTAAAGCGTTCATAGGCAGTGCCTTTCTGTTTTTGCTGTGCTTTAACATTAGCGATGACAGCCCACTGCTTATAATCATGCGATTGGTAGGTGATTTCGGGAATAAATTGCGTTAATTTTCCGCCATCAGCGAGCACTAACATACGTGCATTGATTCTTTGCTCCTGATTTTGAAAATCGAAATATACGGTACCAGAATCTGCTGAAGTTTCTATTTGCGTAACAGTTGCACCTGCAATGTAATCAATATTATCCGCCAGTTTTTCCGTCAGTTTTTTATGCAAAGCGCGAAACAGATCGAAATAGCTCACGACAAACCCTAATACGGGAACATCCGCATCTTCAGGAGAAATGTTAGTTTGTCCTAAACTATCACGATTGGATATATGAATATGGGTAATAGGCGTTTTCTGAGTCAATTCATTCCAAACGCCCAAACGTTGCAATATTAAATGACTGCCATATGATAATGCCAATGGCCTTGGATCTCCAACTTCCTCAGGTACTCCATGCGCCTCTAACAATAATACCGACATATTCGTGTCGGATAAATTTATCGCCAGCGCCATGCCAACAGGGCCACCGCCTATGATAATTATGTCGTATTGATCGTTAATCACCGCAATTGACTTTAAATGAAAATAACATTGAAATAAAACCAACTATAGACAACTGAATGCTTAAAACAGTACTACTATACTCTATCATGCTTCATGAAAAGTAGTTAAACGTAGATGATAGCGTTAGCAAGCGATGGCATAATGCGGATTCACAAATTACGAAATATTGAAAACACAGGAATTCATGTATGACGAAAACAAAAATAATGAAATGGATGATTTATTCATCGATATTATCGTCGATTTTAATGAACTGTACGTTAGCATCCTCCATAGTTGACAGTGAGCTTGTCAATGCAGCCCATAAAGCTAATATCAAACTGGTTAAGCAACTGCTGGATGCAAAACAATCCAATCAAGAGGAAATCGATACTGCTTTCATCGCTTCCGTAAAAAAAGGTAATGCCGATATTGTTGCGCTATTTTTACAAGCTGGAGCGAACATCAATATAAAAAATGATGAAGATTACACACCGTTGATACAAGCTGCACGTGATGGTAGAGATGAAATCATCAAGCTATTATTGAATGCAGGCGCAGATATCAATGCGGTCAATGACGAAAAAGATACAGCTTTAATGTTGGCGGCTGCTAAAAATCGGAAAAAAGCAGTCGAGCTGTTATTGGCTGCAAACCCCAATGTCAATGCACAGAGAATCAATCACATGACCGCTCTTCTACTTGCTGCACAAGAAGGGCATCAGCAAGTTATTCAAATGTTGATTGATGCCAATGCAGATAAAGACCACCAATTAGAAAACGGTGCAACAGCACTCATGATCGCAGTGCAGCATGGGCATTTACGTGCGGTGTACACACTTGTCGCGGCAAAAGCAAACGTAAATTTAAAAGCTAATAACGGAATGACAGCATTAAAGCTTGCTGAACGTTATCAATTCAATGAAATAGCAGCATTGCTAAGAAAATCCGGTGCAAAATGAAATCTCAATGCTAATATGGATTTACATCGACAGCATGGCTTGATTTCATTGCACTTTTATCAGACAGATCATTTTTTAATATTAGGAAATAATTATGAAAATACCTTCCCTACTCTTCTTTATTTTAATTACTGGATTGATTGCTGGTTGCGGTGAAAATGCAGTAGATAAATCTAACTCAGAATCTAATGCAAAAGTTACTGACGAGGTAACGAAATTAGGTGAAATCCCTGCCTCATTAACTGAAGGATTATCAGATGAGGAAAAAAATGAATTAAAGAAACAAATCTTTCCTTCAGAAGTTGAAGACCCAGAGGCGATTGAAAAGAAATTTAAAGCATTGGTGGAAAGCGCCAAATCAGGTGATGCAGCAGCTCAAAATAATTTGGGGGTTATGTATTATACCGGGGAAGCCATTTCAAAAAATGCTTCGGGTAAAGTTTTAAATAATGATCCTGAACTAGCAGCAGGATGGTTTTATCGCGCAGCCGAACAAGGATATGCAGATGCTCAATTCAATTTGGGATTGATGTATGTCAATGGTGAAGGTGTTGAAAAAGACGTGAATCAAGCTGTTGCACTATTTAAAAAAGCAGCCGAGCAAGGACACGTCGATGCACAAAATAATTTAGGCGCGATGTATTTTACTGGCGAAGGTGTTGATCGAGATGAAAAAGAAGCTATCAAGTGGTTCGAACAAGCAGCAAAGCAAGGTAACGCGGATGCACAAGCCAATTTAGATGCAATTAAAGCCAATAAAAACTAATCACAGTTTTTTATTGAATGGAGCCATATCTTGTGGAAAATGGATAAATGAGGGTGTAAGATTTTTTGTGTAAACGATCATTTGGCAGGAACTGCGATTATTTTTCGGGGAAAAAGAAATGACTGTAAGCAATGAATTGATCGACAGCCTGCTGACCGATTACAAGAAACCGGAGAGGGTGAACATGGTTTGCTCAAGCAACTACCCGGGAACTGATCACGAGCGTACATTGGAAGTCGAGATAGCTGAAGACATTGGTCGCGCCCGCAAGAGCTGGGTGCCAACCTGCCGGAAACACCCGAAATGGCAAGAGCAAGAAGACGTTCAAAGGTGTTGATACCGGTTGAAATTGCCCCCCATTACGGTTAATAATTGACCAGGGAAAAACAGAGCCAGGACACTACGATCTGTGGATAAAAGTCGACCAGACTGAGTTGGTATTTTTCCTCCTGTTGACGTTTTAGATGAGTTGCAGTTCACTACAAATTGACCAGATTTTCTTCTGGTGAATATTTTTCTTTTTCCCGCTGCTGTATTCTGATCTTTGCACTGGCCGCACTTTGTTTGTAACGGAAAGACTCGTTGCCGGTTTCGATGATGTGGCAATGGTGCGTGAGCTTGTCCAGAAGTGCGGTGGTCATTTTGGCATCGATAAAAACGTTGTTCCATTCTGCGAACGTGAGGTTGGTGGTAATGATCACGCTGGTGCGTTCATACAACCTGGAGAAC
This sequence comes from Nitrosomonas sp., assembly GCA_020890945.1. GTDB lineage: Bacteria > Pseudomonadota > Gammaproteobacteria > Burkholderiales > Nitrosomonadaceae > Nitrosomonas. The sequence continues at coordinate 64,406 of JAJHPK010000010.1, read as the reverse complement.
AAGTGAAACAATAGCGCACCGCCGGCTTGGGAGAATGGCAGATAGCCCAGTTCATCGAGGATGACCAGATAACCTGCAACAAGCGCGATACAAGCCTCTGTAAACAACCCTAAAAATTCTTAAAAGTTTGATTCTATATGCAAATACAATTGTATATGAATCTGAAATTTATACACTTTTTGGGTTAAGGATATCGATATCAATTTTGCCTTGCGCCAGTTCACGCAAAGCGATAACGGTGGGTTTGTCGCGCAATGGATCTACCATCGGTGCGGAACCGATCGCTAATTGCCTGGCGCGTGCAGTGGCGGCCAAAGTCATGTCAAATCGATTAGGAATTTTTTTTAAACAATCATCAACGGTAATTCTTGCCATGGTTCTTTTATAGTCATTGAAAGAGGGGTAGATAAATTAAGATAACTCGCTAATTAAAGAATGATATTTAATTAGTTGCCGATGCTTTCTTAAACGTTCTGCTTTAACGATACAAATTAATTCGTCGAGCGCGTATTCTAACTGATTATTGACGACAATATAATTAAAGTCTTGGATATGACTGACTTCTTCTCGAGCTGCGGCCAGCCTTCGTTGAATAACAGCGGGATCGTCTTGTGCTCTTGAATGCAATCGCTGTGCCAGTACTTGTTGAGAAGGGGGAAGAATAAAAATACTGACGGACTGCGCAAAAATCCTTTGAATTTGCTCAGCACCTTGGCAATCGATTTCCAAAATAATATCGCGGCCATCGGCCATCGTTTCAGTCAACCATTGTTTTGAGGTGCCATAGAAATTACCATAAACTTCTGCGCTTTCCACGAAACATCCATTTTGCAGCATCGATGTGAACACTTCTCGACTGATAAAATGATAATCCGTACCATTAATTTCACCTGACCGAGGAGCGCGCGTGGTATGGGAAATCGACAAACTTAAATCTATGCCTGATTCGAGTAATGCGCGTACTAAGCTGGTTTTTCCTGTGCCTGAGGGCGCGCTGATGATAAACAAACAGCCTGGAATAACGGATTTATTTTGCTTTTCCATCATTACTGAAGGTTATTTGGCATTCAAAATAATTAAGAGCTGACTTTTCAACATTTTAATTAAACGAGTTTCTTCATGAGGCGTTTGTTCTGGTGCATCAAATTCACGATCTCCATAAATAAAACCAACTGCTTTTTTATTCAAAACTAATGGTAAGACAATAAAGCTGCGTGCATCGGATAATAAGCTTAGGTGCCACTGTGGCAGCATTTCAACGACTTTGGGCGATTTTGCGTTAGAAATCAGTAAATCAGTATCTTTTTCCATCGCCAGATAAAATAAATCAACCGACGGTGTAATGGGGAAATGAAAAGCTTTTTGTAATTCAGAGCTGTTTTTGCCAAAAGAAGTACGCGCCCGATATTGATTTTTTTTCGTATCCCTTAAACATAATGTAATAAACCGGAACCCTAAACTATTATAGTAATATTCCAATATCAGTAATATCAAATCGCTCAATTTATAATTACCGCTGGCGATGATTTCTGTCACATCCTGGATCGCAGACAATAATAATTCGACCGAATTATAGGGTTTCCCACTTGGATGTCGCTGAGTGATTTGTATATCTGCAGTATCTTGATCTGTTAAAGCTAATTCCGCCAAGATATCATCTTTAGCTTTTTCCTCTGATTCCACTTGTTGTTGATACGTTGATCCACTCGAATCTAGTGCTTCGGGAAACAGATTGATATTGACGCGTAGCGCAGTCGTTTCTTCTGTTGCTCGTTCTAACAGTGCATCAAGCTTTGACATATCTAAATTTAATGCTCGGCCAAAGCGATTAAGGACCTTCTCCTTAAGAGCAAGGCTTTCTGGTGTATTGCTTATAGGAAGATGTGCAGCAGTGTCGCTAAACTCAGCAGCTTGTTGAATCCATTCTTGTTTATTTTTAGCTGGACTCAATGTTCCAGCAGGTTTGTTTTTGATTGTTTGAATAATACTGGCTGGAATATTCCATTTTTCCAGAATAGTTTCAGTAAAATCATTTAAATCGAAGGCAAATAACTTTCTTGCTGCTTGCTCAGGTGACTGTTTTTGCGTTCGTGCTGATTGCATGATTTGCTGATATTTATCCGGTTCATAGGCCGCCAATAGTAAACGCCCCATATTCTTAAATAACGCCGCGATTGCAACTTCTTCAACATGATGAAATTGACTTTGTTTGACCAGTTCCTGGCATAACATGCTTGCCATTAATGAGTGAACTAATTCTAAGCGAACAAAATCTGCATGTTTACCAGCTAAAATTTTATCAACCAGTAAAATTGCCAGGGCGCATGTTTTGACCGTTTCAAACCCAAGTAAGAAGATTGCCTTTGTGATGCTCGTTACCACTTTTCCGTTAGTTGAGCGATAAGCAATAGAATTCGACAAACGAAGAATTTTTTGCGTTAACGAAACATCCGACAAAATGAAATGCGATAGCTTGCGTATGGATTCGTCTTCTGATGTTGACAGTTGCACAATCCGACCAATTGCGCTCCCTAAAGAGGGTAGATCCAACTCTTCGTTGATTGTTTTAAGCAGTTGCTCTTTTAAAGAAGCGCTATTGTCAATTTGATTGTGGTAAATAGTATTCAGTTTAATGCTCTCGTACAGCTACACTCTCAAACAAAGCAGATGGCTATTGATAATGTATCGATCAATTATTTTTCTTTGCGCGCTTTTTCGATGAGTGCGTTCAGTGTTTTAATGGTTTCATCAGGCGTTGGGCTCATTCCGGCACTGGTCAAATACTTACCGTTTACCACCAAAGCGGGTACTCCGGTCAATTGATACTGGCGCGACATTTGTGTCGATTTAGCTACTTGATTTTGAACGCTAAATGAGCGAAAGGTATCTTCAAACTTCTTGCGGTCAATCCCTTGTTTTTCTATCCAACCAAATAAAACGGCTTCATCATTTAAATCAATTTTTTCTCGATGCGTCGCTTGGTAGATTTTGTCGTGTAATGAATCGAGTAGCCCCATTGCTTCAATGGTATAAAAAACTTTAGCGCCCATTGTCCAATTCGGTCTAAATATAGCGGGAACATAGCGGAAATCGACATCTGCTGGAATAGTTTTTGCCCAAGCTTTGACATGTGGATGCAGGCTATCGCAGTGTGGGCAACCATACCAGAAAAATTCCAATACTTCGATTTTGCTCTCGTCACGTGTCGGTTGCGGACTTTTCAAAACAGTGTAGTTTTTACCTTCTACCAGATCAGCATGTACGTTTGTGATACTCAATAAACTAAAGCTAAACAACAAAAAAGGAAGTATAAAAAAAATGCGAAGATTCATTCTGACTCCTTAAAAATTTTTGATCGATCCATTCATTATTTGATGAAGCAAGTCGCGACCATTAGCCATCTGCAAAAGCTAACTACAAAAAATACAATACCACATCTTTTTATTATTGTACTTTGATAAATTGCGCCGTAATGCCATTTTCTTTTAAAGAAGCATTGGTCTGGTCGACATCTTCTTTTTTAGTGAAAGGCCCTACACGCACTCTGTGCCAGGTTCCTTTGTCCGCTAAATCAATGGGTTGAACTGACGCGAGTATGCCAAGCAGCGCCAGCCGCGCTTTTAAGTTTTCAGCGTCTCCCTTGGTTTTAAATGACCCGGCCTGGAGAAAAAACTTTTCTTTAGTGGCCGTCACGTTATTTTTGGGTGTTGACGGTGCTGAAGGCGGAGTCTGCGGAGATTGAGTCAGTTCCTGTGTGCGAATACTCGGTGGAACACTTGCATACAATGTCGGTTGTTTTTCAACAGGTTTGATAACATTTTCCTGCGGTTTATTGGTATTTACAGGGGGTGGCGCAGGCGGCGCTGAACGTTGTGGAACGGTACGCTCAACTGTAGGCTCGTCAACACCTGGCAATATTTTATAAAAATCAAACCGTGGTTTTTCTTCGACTACGGTAATTGGTGTTTCAGAGGGTGCCTTATTCGATGGCTCTGATTTATCGGACTTCGATGGTGTTTCGTTTTTGACGGTTGCGGTAGCGTTTTTGTCATTCGACAAATAGGGGCTCGGCGCGTAATTAAGATACAGCCATATTCCAATAGCGCTCATAATACCAAGCGCATAACCAACGAATCCGCCTAAAAAAGCGGAACCGCCTTTTTTGGAAGACGATCTTGATGATTTTTGTGATTTATAATCTCGACTCATGAAGAACCCTATACAGAGATGCTACATTTTAACAGGTGTACTGACTCCCAGTAATTTGAGTCCATTGCTCAATGTTTGCCGCACGGACGCAATGAGCGCAAGTCGAGCATGCATTATTGATGTTTCATCAACCAAAAAGCGCGTTGAATTATAGTAACTATGAAACTCACCGGCTAGTTCTCGCAAGTAGAAAGTAATCAAGTGCGGGGAACATTCTTTGGCAGCGGCTTCTATCATATCTGGAAAATCAATGAGCTTTTGCAACAAACTCAATTCACCTGGATTGGACAAAGTATTCGTATCCACTCCTTCAAGCGTGGTTAAATCGCCATTCCATTGTGCTAAGACACTACAAATGCGGGCATAGGCATATTGCACATAATAGACAGGATTCTCGTTACTTTGCGATTTTGCCAAATCTAAATCAAAATCTAAATGTTGATCACTTTTACGCATCGCATAAAAGAAACGGGCCGCATCATTACCAACTTCATGACGCAATTCACGCAATGTGACGAATTCTCCCGAGCGGGTAGACATGGGCATTTTCTTTCCATCTTGATACAACACTGCGAATTGAACCAAAGCGATTTCTAGCTTAGTTGGATCAAGATTTAATGCTTGCAGCGCACCTTTGACCCGAGCAATATAGCCATGATGATCGGCGCCCCAAATATTAATGAGCAAATCGAAACCACGTTCAAACTTATTTAAATGATACGCGATATCGGAAGCAAAATAGGTAAATTGACCATTTTCGCGTTGCACCACTCGGTCTTTTTCATCCCCAAAATCAGTAGAACGAAACCATTTGGCGCCATCTTTTATATACAGATAATTTTTCTCTTCTAGCAAAGTAACCGTTCGTGTTACTAATCCTGAATCGAATAGCGACTGTTCTGAAAACCACTCATCAAACTCAACGCCAAATTCTTGCAAATCGTTACGGCAATCATGGATTTGTTCTTTCAAAACAAATTGATGAATCAAAAAATAGTCATCGCCAAGAATTTTCTTCGCATTCGCGATTAACAGATCCAGCTCAGCATCCGTTGTGATTGGCATCTCTGTTGCGCTTAAAGGAAAATCTTGCAGAATCCGTTCGGTTTGCTGTACCAATCGTTTGGAGAATTGATCGTATAGTTGCTGTGCCATCTCTTTTACGTAACCACCCTGATAGGCGTTTTGTGGAAAGGGAATGTGCACTTGATTAATTTCCAAATAACGCAACCATGTGGAAACTGTCAGAATATCCATTTGCCGGCCGGCGTCGTTAACGTAAAACTCACGAAGTACGGTATAGCCTGCAGCCTTGAGTAAATTGGCAAGACTGGCGCCAAGGGCAGCTCCTCTACCGTGACCAACATGTAATGGTCCAGTCGGATTAGCGGAAACAAACTCAATTTGAACTTTTTTACCTTGCCCATAATTGCACGAACCGTACCGTTCCTTGCTGGTTAAAATATGTTTTATATAGCTTTGTTTCGCAGAATCTTTAATAAACAAATTAATGAATCCAGCACCAGCAATTTCTATCTTTTCGAGAATTGGTGATGCGGGCAGATGGTCGATCAGATTTTGAGCCACTTCACGTGGGTTTTTGCGCATTGTTTTTGCCAAATGCATGGCCAAATTGCACGAATAATCCCCGTGTGAAGCCTGTTTGGTACGAGTTAATTCGATAGCAGGAAGTTTTTCTGATATTTTCAGAGCGTCTAGCGCTGTCTGAAATAGCTCAACAAAATGCGTTTTGAAATTGATCGGTTCAGGCGAAGTCATGAATAGTGATTTTGTTAACGGGAATGCGTCATTTTAAAGGTATTATGATGGGCTGCGTAGCATTCTTTGACGATGCGTTTCAAACAAACAAATACCTACGCTGACTGAAATATTCAGACTCTCTACTTGACCCGACATCGGTATGCGCACCATAAAATCACAATTCTCGCGCGTGAGGCGGCGTAATCCTTTTTCTTCAGAACCAAATACCCATGCGACCGGTTCAGTAATATCAAAATTATCCAAAGTATGTTGCGCATCACCTGCGGTACCAATAATCCAGATGCCGCGTTGCTTTAAATCTTTCAAGGTGCGAGATAAGTTAGTGACTGCGATAAATGGAACTGTGTCGGCGGCGCCACTCGATACTTTATGGACGGTAGCATTCAATCCAGCCGCCCTATCTTTGGGCGCGATCACTGCGTGGATGGAAAAAGCATCCGCGATGCGTAGACAGGCACCTAAATTATGCGGATCTTGCACACCATCGAGTATCAATAACCGCGCAGGTTCTGTTAAGTTATCCAGTAAATCGTCAAGATCAATCATACGTTGCACTGCATCAATGACTGCAACCACCCCTTGATGACGGTCACAACCTGCAAGACTGTCTAATTTTGCAGCGGGACAACCAATAATTTGTTTTTTTTGATGTTGCGTTAATTGCATAAGATCTCGCGCACGTTGATCATGGCGAGCCGCATCCATATAAATCTCTTTAATCGTTTCTGGAGATTGTTTAAGTCGACTGGTAATGGCATGAAAACCAAAAATAATGCGGTTACCGGACATTGTTTGTTACCACGAGTAATACATTTCCATCACATTATAAAAGCCTAAAATCGCGCGTATTGTAATGTAATTTGTTTATTGCAAGACTATTTTTTTATTTTGGCGGATGTTTTTTCTTTAGGTTTGGCTGATTTTTTATCAGTTTCTACTAAGATAAAATCAATTTTGCTGGTTTCCAAGTCTACTCGTACCAGTTTTACGCGTAATCGATCCCCTAATCGATATTGTTTTCCACTGCGTTCGCCACGTAATAAATGTTTAACGGCATCAAAATGGAAATAGTCGCTTGGCAGCTCGGAAATATGTACCAATCCCTCAATATAGACTTTATCCAATGCAACAAACAAACCAAACGCAGTAACGCTACTAATCACGCCATCGAAAATAGTGCCGATTTTGTCTTGCATGTAAAAACATTTGAGCCACGATTCAACATCACGCGTTGCATCATCGGAACGTCGCTCGGTCATCGAGCAGTGCAATCCTATTTCATGCCAATCTCCCGGACGATAAGTTTCATCGTTGAGTACCGCTTTAATGGCACGATGAATCAATAGGTCAGGATAGCGCCGGATTGGTGAAGTGAAGTGGGTATACGCTTCATACGCCAAACCAAAGTGCCCTGTAATGTCTGGGCTGTAAATCGCCTGTTTGAGCGATCGCAGCATAACCGTTTGTAATAGCTGTACATCAGGTCTGCCTTGTATTTTGAGCAGAGTTTGGGCGTAGTCTTTGGCACTGGGTTTATCTCCACCACTTAATGGAATGCCAAATTCTTTGAGAAAATCACGCAATGCGGCAATTTTTTCAGGCACCGGATCTTCGTGGATGCGGTATAACGCCGGATGTTGATATTTCTGTAAAAAATCTGCGGCGCATACATTGGCGGCTAGCATGCATTCTTCGATCAAGCGGTGTGCGTCATTACGCTGTATGGGTAGAATTTTCTCTATCTTTCCTTGATCGTTGAAAAAAATTTGAGTTTCGATCGTTTCAAAATCGATTGCACCCCGTTTTTTTCGTGCTTTCAGTAAACATTTGAATAATTTGTTGAGCAACTGTAAATGCGGCAATAGCGCAATATGTTCTTGCTTGATGGAATCTTCTTTTTTTGCTTCAAGCATCGCCGCGACTTCGGTATAAGTGAGCCGCGCTTGCGATAACATTACCGCAGGATAAAAAATGTAGTCGAGAATTTCTCCATTCGATTGAATGCGTATCTCACATACCATACACAATCTTTTTTGCTGAGGATTCAATGAACAAAGTCCATTGGATAAAACTTCCGGCAGCATCGGAATAACACGGCGGGGGAAATAAGTCGAATTGCCCCGATTGTAAGCTTCTTTATCAATCACATCGCCCTGTTTCACATAGTGACTCACATCAGCAATGGCGACATACAGACGATAGCCTTTGTCATCTTTTTCGCAAAATACTGCATCGTCGAAATCGCGCGCGGTTTCACCATCGATAGTGACCAAGGGCAGATGGCACAAATCCTTGCGTCCTGTAAGCTCACGTTTTAAAACATTTTTAGGGAATTTGCTGGAAGCTTTCTCAATCTCATTGGAAAACTCGTAGGGAAGGTCATGTTTACGTAAAGCAATCTCGATTTCCATGCCAGAGGCCGTATAATCCCCCAGGACTTCTACAATTTTTCCGATGGGTTGGGATTGTTTGCTAGGTTGACGAATAATCTCGACCATCACTACCTGTCCCGCTTCGGCTTTTAACGAATGCTCCTTGGCAATTAAAATGTCTTGGCTGATACGCTTGTTTTCTGCAACCACATACAAAACGCCGTGGTCAATATATAACCGTCCCACTAATTGCGTGTTGGAGTGTTCCAATACTTCAACAATCGCTGCTTCTCTTCGCCCGCGACGATCCAAGCCAATTTCACGTACCAATACGCGGTCTCCGTGTAAAGCTTTGTGCATTTCCTTGGGGCTTAAATACAAATCGCCACTACCGTCATCCGGAATCAAAAAGCCAAATTCATCGGCATGACCTTGTATTTTGCCTTTGATTAAATCCAATTTTTCCATAACACAAATATCGCCTTTGCGATTACGGAAAATCTGTCCTTCTCTAATCATTGCAGTCAAGCGACGAGAAAAAAAATCCTGCTCTTTTTTGCTAATCGATAATAATTTATGCAAAGCCTGCTCGGTAACGGGAATACCTTGTTGCTGTAACACTTGCAAAATATACTCGCGGCTTGGCAGCGGTTGTTCGTAACGTTCTTTTTCTCGTTGAAAATGAGGATCTAATTGACGGAGTTTTTGTTTCTTGTTATTTGACAAAGCAATGGTTTCCTATAGAATTACGCGCTCTGGTAGTCTGTCAAACTATCCATTGCCCAGATGGCGGAATTGGTAGACGCGCATGGTTCAGGTCCATGTGCCTTCGGGTGTGGAGGTTCGAGTCCTCTTCTGGGCACCAAATACCAATCAATTTAAGGTAGTTTCACATCGTATCGATTTCGTTGAGTTAACTAGCTGTTTCCAGAATTGATACCATTAGACTGTATCATAAGAAATCTACACACACCAACACCAATATTCTAGTGATATTTTTGTTGGCGCTTTTATGTCTTGAATTTTGATCATCTAATCATTACCCATCCCATATCTATCACACAAAGCCTTAGAACAAGTTTTCCAAGATAAGAAATAGCGGTAGGCTTTTTTGCAGGTTCTTAAGGCAATACAGTAGCTGAAACAGTTTGCGAATTCATACAATCTTTGTCTTTGCGTATTTTCTTAATCATGCGGCGAAGATAAGGAAGTAAACGCAAACATATTCAAAGAAAGTATTTGATAATCAATGAGTCTGGTGAAATAATGTTCGCTCATTAGAATCCTTCTAGGGGGTGGCATGATAAAAGTGATTAAAACTGCTAGGGCATGGATATATGTTTCTTTTCTAATTTGCAACAGCAATGTTGTACTGGCTGACATAACCAGTGATACAGAAAAATTGCTGAACTGGGCAGAAAGCAAATATCCAGAATTTTTTCCTGGACATTCTGCTACGCAGACAAACATCGAACCCTGGTTATATAGGTTTTACCCGGGAACAGGTGTGTATGCAGGTGTAAACAAAAGCGATAACGGCACTTATACCCTGGGAGGTCCATTCGGAAATAATCCTGTATTCATCGATTCATTGTCGAATCTGATCAGTAAAATTCCTACAGGTAACTGGCAAGGAGCTAAACCGGTATATCGACAGGCATCACAATTCTTCGATAAACTGGAAGTTGCCATTAGCGCCAATGGAGATGCTGTGGCGGTTTGGCTTGAAAATGATGCCGGCACTGGCATTAATAGCGTTTGGGCTATGCATTACAGTGCAGCTACAGATGCTTGGGGTACGCCTACGTTGCTTGATAGCGGTGCTCAAAGCGCTTATGAGCCCAAAGTAGCCATGGATGGCAATGGCAATGCTGTGGTCGTATGGATGCAACAGCTTGGAGTCGAGTTTAATGCTTCAGCTGCGTATTATCGAGTGGGTTCTGGTTGGGAGGCTGCCGTATTACTCGAAAATGAAAATTCCGCAGTCAACGCAGGATTTCCACAATCCAGTGTTGCCATGGATAATGCCGGTAATGCGATTGCGGTCTGGTCGCAACGTATCGGTGTTCAGTCTTTTATCTATGTCAATCGTTACACTCCAGGACAAGGTTGGGGAACCGCAAAGTCAATAGATCTTCCTGATACTCCTGGAGAAATTGACAATAGTTTTAATCCAAAGGTGGCCATAAACAATAGCGGTAATGCTGTTGCTGTGTGGTCAGACACTACTTCAAGCTTCAAAGTGCGCCATTATCAGGTGAGTAGTGATACATGGGATTCGGCATTTACCGATCTTGGTCCGGGTACTAAACCCGAGATTGCCATCAGCGACAATGGCAATGCTGTTATCGTTTCTCGGGGAAGAACCAATTCAGCTGCATTATATCAAGTATTAGCTTGGTACTATAAACCTAATACTGGATGGGATGTTACAGGAACCATTCTTGATCAAGGTAGAGTTGAGGAAGTCAGATCGCCTGTTCGTGTTGCAATGAATGCAAGCGGCAACGCAGTTGCATCATGGAGTCAATTGGATTCTTCTGGCGTGGTTAGCGCATTTGCAAATTACTTTGAGGGCGGCCAATGGGGAGGACCGACCATCGTTGAGGGCAACAATACTTCTGAAGTTGTAGATGAAGGTGTTGAAGCTGGCATAGACTCCAGTAATAGAGCGTTTTTGGTTTGGCGGCAAGTTGCTCGCGATGGATCTTCTCGAAATAATTGGTCAAGCATTAAGCAATCAGGTTCCAATAACTGGAATGCTAGCTCACTTGAACCAGTGCCTGGGTCGTTAACTTTGCCACGGTTGGCTGTTAGTTCAACCGGCAAAGCAATAGCTGCTTGGATGCATCAAGATGAGGCCACTGGAACAGGAAATTATCTAGTCACAAATCTATTTAAATAAACCTTTTGCACTAATTTTGCACTAGCTTGCGATTCCCCGTGGCCTTGGCTGTGGGGAATCGGTGGCAGAAAAGGTGCAGCGCAAATTTATCAACGCTACAGGGCGCCGTATGGGAATGCTGAGAGATACTACAGCAAAAGTTTGGTCGACTAGAAGTGCTAGAGGCTAGTGGTATTGGTGTAATTTGAAACCGAACTGATTGCAATTAAAGTATACGGCACCACACCCACTACTCGCGTCATGAATTGATGCGCAAATGTACTGGGACATAGAATTCAAATTGATTCATTTCAAGTTTGTTCAGCCTGTTTGCGTTGAGCAACAGGATCGCAACGTTAGAGACCCCGAGGCAAGCTGAATCGCAACATTGTACTTTGTCGGATACAATACCAAATGAAATCGCGTTTTTACCGTTTCACAATTCTTAATGTGTAAAGAACGAGATTTAATCTGACACTTCTATTTAAAATTACTTTTGAAAGGAAGTCAGATGAATATTCAAAATGTGATAGATACAGCACTGAAGTACATAAAACAAAATCGTTCATTTGGAAAATAAAAAGAAAAAACTCTATATACTTCAATAAGTTTCACTTCAATCATCGACAATCTCTTGACCGGGGAATAACACATCCGTAAATCCGAATGAGTTGAAGTCTTTAATCCTCATTGGGTATAAAATCCCTTGTAAGTGATCGCATTCATGTTGTACGACACGCGCATGAAATCCGCTGACGGTACGATCAATTGTTTTTCCAAACTGATCCACACCTTGATAGCGTAATTGTGTATAGCGCGGCACCATACCTCGTAGACCTGGCACGCTTAGACATCCTTCCCATCCTTCTTCTTGTTCATCGGCGATGGCTGTTAATTCTGGATTCAACAAAACAGTAAAAGGTACTTCATCTGCATCAGGATAACGTTGATTTTTCTCAAAACCAAAAATAACGACTTGCAAATTCACGCCAATTTGCGGAGCAGCCAATCCGGCACCGTTCAAAGCATTCATGGTGTCTTGCATATCTTGTAGCAAAGCATGCAATTGCGGTGTTCCAAACTGCGATACTTTTTCAGAAACTTGCAGTAATCGCGCATCACCCATTTTTAGTACTGGCTTAATCGCCATAACAACTCACCACATATTCCAAAATTCTTCGGACTTTGACCATTGCTTGTTCCATCACCGTATAAATTTCATCCAAACACTTATCTTCACCGCACATTCTTCGCCCGGCTGCATAATTAACGACTACCGCTATCGTGGCATAATTTAATGCCATTTCACGCGCCAAAACACTTTCTGGCATTCCCGTCATTCCCACCATATCAGCACCATCACGTTCAATTCGATTGATTTCTGCAACGGTTTCTAACCGAGGTCCTTGTGTTGCCGCATAAACGCCTCCATCAATGACTTCGGTATTAGCATCCCTTGCGCCTTGCAGCAATAAGGCTCGCGTTTCCTGACTGTAAGGCAAAGAAAAATCAACTTGCTTAAATCGCTGTTCGGTGTCTTCAAAAAAAGTAACTTTACGTCCATAGGTATAATCTATGATTTGATTGGGAATAACTAGTCGTCCTGGAATCAAATCGGCATGAATACCTCGCACGGATGTAATCGCAATGACATGCGACGGGTTCAAAGAATGAAGCGCCCAGATGTTTGCACGATAATTGATGGCATGTGGAGGAATCGTCAAATTATGTCCATGCCTACCCAAAAAAGCAATTTCATGCCCCCTAATTTTTCCGAATGTAAATGGCCCTGAAGGCTCACCGTAAGGGGTGCGGATAATTTTCCGGTACGAGATTTCCAGTCCCGGTAATTGCGCCATTCCATTGCCACCAATAATTGCAAGCATGCTGATATTCCTATTTATTCTCGTTTAATGCGTAGATGGCAGGTAAATTACGCCAGGCACCGTGTATATCCATGCCAAAACCGAACACGTAACGGTCAGGAACAGTCAATCCAACGAAATCAGCTTGAATAGGTTTAGGAAAATCACTTTGCTTTTCTACCAATACTGCACTGTAAAACACTTTAGCACCTTGTTCCAAAATCTTGTCGCGAATAGCCAATAAGGTATTGCCGCGATCTAAAATATCGTCCAGCACAAGCACTACCCTGCCCTTTACATTTTCTTCTTTTGGCTCTACCAACCAACAGATTTCTCCACCGTTTAACGCATTACCATAGCGAGTCACATGCAGATAGTCAAAATCCATAGAAAATAAAAGCTTCGGCAACAACTGTCCAGCAAAAACCACCGCCCCATTCATAACACACAATACCAATGGCTGTTGTTGCGACATGGCTTGCGTGATTTCCTCAGCCATGCGCTGTAATCGCCGGTTCACATCGGATTCAGAATGAATCAGCTTCGCATCGGTTAATATTTTTTCGGCTTTCTGAATTAGCATTAAAGGCAGCTTGATTACTGGGGATTGTGATGCGCAATATTTTATTGCAATTATGCTTTTTTGATACAGATATAAGGAAATTCTTTACTGTCACAACCGAATACTGTAGCTTTTAATTTCTCTTTTGAATTGCTATTCAAAAATAATCAATAAGGAAAATTACATGAATGACTTCAAGAATACCCTAATTGCAATCTGCGCTACGCTGTTCTCGGTGACGACAATATCAGCGTATGCTGAATCAACAAGTCATTTATTACCGACTTACAAAGATAGTATGTTAATAATTCCTCGTGTTAATACCGAAACACAGGAAAAAAGTTATCGAAATGTCGTATTTGCATTTAACGCTTCTAGTAATTCCTGGAATTTGATTGACTACACTTCAGCACCCAAGTCACAGCTTTTAAAGATCGATGATGTAGAACTGATTTTGTATGGAGAAACGCCATTGCAAATATTTCTTAAAGTAGTAGGCTACTTTACAAATGGATGCAGTGCATTTGAAAATGCTTCAGGATTTCTGGAAGAAAATAAATTCAATGTGGAAATAAACACATCCTATGTTCCTCCTGATGCTATATGTGCTGCGGTAATCGTTCCTTTCGAGAAAACTATTCCTTTACAAGCATATGATCTTAAGGCCGGTACTTATGAATATTCCGTCAATGGACAGCATTTCGGCTCATTTACATTGGACAAAGACAATAAGTTTTAAAAAGAATCTCTGATTGAAAATTTAGATACTTCGTAAAAATAACAAACTAAATTTGCTTCACTCTTTCTGCATCTATCCCCCCGCGGCAATACCGAGGGGGAGTTTCAAGTTAAACTGAATGCACTATTCTGGACAATTGGCTGGTCGATAACCTTCATCCATCTTCATTCGAATCAAGACTTCCGGACTTAATCGCTTCCTATCATCGATAGGCCTTATATAATCGCCATTCCATGCAATATACTTAACGAGAGGCCTATTCTCATCACTTACATAATAAATACTTAGAAGCTTCACTCCGAAAAGCGTTGCAACCCGATACACCCATTTTGACCAACCTCTTTTCGGTACAGCTTCTAAAAAATCAGGTGAAAAATAAGGTTCAGAAATTAATTGAGAATCTATATTCAAACCATGCTCTTTGGCTTTACGTATCATCCAGTCAAGCGTGAGATCAGATAAACCGGTGTTTTGACCGCCGCCGCCAATATTACTATGATTCCCAGGAAACCACACTTCTTCGATACGACCGTTGGTTTTTTCATAGCTATGATCCCAATGCACTGGTCGGAAAGGCCAACGAGCTTCGTCAATCGCTAAAGCTTGATAAGCACTCAAAACACTTGTACTGAGCTTAGTGTCATGAAACTGTCGATTAAATAATTGATCGACAAATTTTGAAAAAATCAATCCGTAAGGAGACCCAAGTGCAGCAACGGTATCCCATACACCAAGAAAGCGAATGTACTTATGCTCATCACCCCACGTGTATTGTTGACGAAAGTTTTTCGAATTCTCTGCATCAGGATGCCATGCTTTCTCACGTGAACGATAGTGATCGTACGCATCGCTAAGAAGATAAAGAAAACGTCTTTGCAAAATACCCACATTGTGAATCATACCCGCTAAACTTCGGGCACTATAGGCACCTCGGCTAAACCCCAACAAATAAATCTCATCTCCTGGCATATAATTAGAGACGATAAACGAGTAAGCATCTTTGATATAATTACCTATCCCATAACCAAACACACCACCCAAAAAACGTTCAAATTTCCGTGAACCAATGCCCGGCACGTAATGCACCAGTTGTACACTTTTGCGATTATCCCCAGACTTAAGCGCTTCCAAAAATCGAACAACATTAGTAACGTTTTCACCGTCTTGAGAAAACTCGGTACTACGTCTATCAGTAGTTCTCCATGTACCGTCAAAAAGCACCACTAATCTCTTTTTCATAAGAATTCCTTTACATCATGAGTTATTGTTGTAATCCGGTTCTCAATTGCACTCTCCATGCAAACCAATCCCCTCTCTTCCTTCAGAATTCACGCGCTAAGTATATACTGGATATAGGCAATATAAGTAAACACACTGACACTAAAAAAGTACTTCAACGCAGTGCAGCGAAGTATTAACTATACACTTTGTTGATCAACTAGCTTGAAAACCAGATTCCGCTCTCACGAAGTGAATGTGCACTCTGAAAAGATTATAAATTGGATGTGATCGTTGAGTTAGCGAGCAAATCTATCGAAATAGGATAATGCACAAATTAACTTAGATCTCTAAAACAATTTGATCTGAGCTAGTGCATATAGAAATTTTTGCAAATACCCTGATTGGTATTTTTAACTCACTATTTTTATTGAACTGAAATTTTATCAAATAAAGTTCTGATTCTCGCTTTAAGTAGTATCAAATGGATTAATGATCAATTTCCACTGATTGCTTGCACTATATCGAAAAGACCTCTCGAATTACCTAGCACGTTGAATTGTTATCGAGAAAACTAAATTTGTTAGAATTTTTTAGAATGATGCGGCTCTAGTCGTTAAAACCTGAAGACACTATACAAGAGCGATATTTTTAATCAGAAGATAAACGACACTCCCATAACTTCTAGCTAGCCTGGAAAACAAGAGTGGATTTTTTTCTATCTGTGTCTAGCTTTTAAAAAACTAGCTACAGCAAATACCTCGACTTAATAGTCGAGGTATTTATCAATTTTTTTATTTTCTAGGATTTTTAACTTTAGCAGGGCAGGTAACCATTTCGCCGTCGATGCGATCTTTAATTTTTTCACCCTCTTTTTTACCTTCACAAGCCATTTTATTCAGGATATCTTGAGCTGATTCTGGAGGGAGTGATGATTCTTTATTACCACTTGCCATAACAAAAGATGATCCCAGTAAGAAAATTGCGGTAGAAACCGCGATAACAAATTTATTCATAAAATAACTTCCTCCTTATATTGATTTTGTATGCAAAGAATCAATTCTAATGTTTCTGACTCTTGAAGCGTGAATTTATCACAATTAGCGATATTGTGGATATTTCTTTTTAGAATGAATGCGCTTAGCTGAGTGAAACGTATATAAAACATCACATTTAAGCTTTGAAGCGAGAAGTAATTGGATAATGCCATGCATTTTCGAAATCACAACATGTCACGCGTATCCCCGCTGGGGCTTGATGCCGCTTATATTCATTGATATGAATTAAGTGAATCACTCTTTTCACAATCTCCGGATCAAAATGCAATGCTGCAATTTCATCCAAAGAAAAATTCTTTTCAACATACGCTTCAATGATGGCATCTAAAACTTCATATGGCGGCAAAGTATCTTGATCGGTTTGATTGGGACGTAATTCTGCAGAAGGAGCACGGTCTAAGATGCGCTTGGGAATGATCGGGCTTATTTGATTACGATAATCACACAATTGATATACCATGGTTTTTGTAACGTCTTTCAGTACAGCCAATCCTCCAGCCATGTCACCATAAAGCGTACAATAGCCAACAGCAATTTCGGATTTATTACCCGTGGATAAAACGATAAAACCATTGTGATTAGAAAGTGCCATCAGCAGTGTTCCTCGGATGCGTGCTTGCAGATTTTCGGGCATGGTCGTGCTGTTGAACTGCTCTGCTGAAATAGCAAAATCATTTTCCATCTTTGATAAATACGAGCCAAAAAGTGGTTCAATACCACATTCGATATGCGCGACACCTAGCCGGTTAGTCATTTCACGTGCATCAGCCAAACTAATATCAGCAGTATATTGTGACGGCATCATCACGGTTTTGACTCGTTCTGCCCCCAAAGCATCCACAGCAATGGCTAATACTAATGCAGAATCTACGCCGCCCGACAACCCGATTAGAACCCCTGGAAAATTATTTTTATGAACATAATCTTTGATGCCTAAACATAAGGCCTGATAAACAGCCGCGATAGAAGGCAATAAAGACATCGGAGCATTATTGTTTAAAGGCTGTTTTTTGCTAATATCTATATAATCTAGCGCTTCTATAAATTCTTGAGATTGATGAACCAATTCACCTGAAGCATTCATCGCAAAAGAAGCGCCATCAAATACTAACCCGTCTTGACCTCCAACCAAATTAACATAAATAGTGATAACCCCGGAGCGCTTGATGAATTGTTGTACATCTTGATAACGGGTTGCTTGTTTATTAATACGAAACGCCGAAGCATTTAGAAACAATATAATATCGGTAGTTTTGGAGCGAATAGGTTGATTCAAGTTAGAATGTAACAACGCCTCAACACCGATATCGATTCTTAATTTAAGTCCATCAAAATCCAATACACAATCTTCGTGACCTTCATCAAAATAATACGCTTCGTTAAAGAATGGAGATTGAGCGAGAAATTTTTTATGGTACGTTTGTACGATTTTCCCCGCTCGAATCACTGAGGCTGCATTATAAAGCTTACCCCCGTCTTGATGCGGATGACCTATCACCAGTGTGATGTCGCCAATTGAATGCACAATTTTTTGCAACATCAAATGACATGATTGAAGAAAATCCTCGCGAAGCAATAAATCTTTGGGAGGAAATCCGCATAGCGCGAGTTCTGGGGTCGCGATTAAATCGGCACCAGCAAGCACGGCTTTATTTACGGCATGTAATATCTTCTCTGCGTTACCCGCAATATCACCAACAATTGCGTTGATTTGAGCGATCGCGATTCGCATGCGCGTTTAAATAACAGCGACTATTATTAATAAGGAAACTGCGCGTCTGGTTTTACTTGCCTAATGTTGTCGCGAAAGTCTTCTTGAATACGTTTCAACGCTATTTCATTATCTGCTTCAAAACGCAATACGATCACCGGAGTCGTATTAGATGATCTCGCCAAACCAAATCCATCGCTGTATTCAACACGCAATCCGTCAATCGTCACAATCTGCTGAGGATTATTGAATTTAGCCTTTTTTTGAAGCTCTGCGATCAACGAATAATTTTCACCTTCAGCGGTACGGATTTGTAATTCAGGCGTATTAAGGCTATCGGGTAATTTATCAAAGGCCGAGTTTGTATCTGATTCTCGGCTTAATAATTCCAACAATCTTGCACCAGCATATAATCCATCATCAAAGCCATACCAACGTTCTTTAAAAAACAAATGTCCGCTCATTTCTCCTGCTAGCAACGCATTGGCTTCATTGAGTTTCGCTTTAATGAAGGAATGACCTGTTTTCCACATTGTTGGAACTCCACCGTGCTTCTTAATCCACGGTGCTAAATTGCGCGTGCATTTCACATCGAAAATAATTTCTCCGCCCGGATTTCGCGACAAAACATCCGCAGCAAAGAGCATCAACTGGCGGTCAGGGTTAATAATCTGACCTTTCTTTGTGACCACTCCCAAACGATCTCCGTCGCCGTCAAAAGCAAGGCCAATTTCAGCATCTGAAGTTTTTAATTTCTGAATCAGATCTTGTAAATTTTTAGGCACGGATGGATCAGGATGGTGATTAGGAAAAGTGCCATCTACGTCACAGAATAACTCTGTAACCTCACAACCCAATCCTCGATAAAGCGTCGGCGCGAAAGCACCCGCTACCCCGTTACCACAATCGACAATTACTTTCATCGGACGAGCCAATTTAATAGTGCTGGTAATTCGTTCGATATAGGCTTTAACGATGTTATGTTCTGAGTACCCCCCACTGCCATGCGTCAGATCATTATTCTCTATACGAATCCGTAGCGCTTGAATGGTATCAGCCGATAAAGTGGTGCCCCCCAGTACGATTTTGAAACCGTTATATTCCGGTGGATTATGGCTGCCAGTCACCATAACTCCGGAGTACTGACATAATTCATAGGCGGCATAATACAACATCGGCGTAGCTACCATGCCGACATCCACTACGTTGATACCACTTTTTTGAATTCCCCGCGCAAGTGCTTGTGATAGCTCCTTACCGGATAACCGACCATCGCGACCGATGGCGACGGTGGTTAGATTTCTGGCTCGCGCCTCGGAACCAATAGCATGACCAATTTTTTCAACATTTTCAGCAGTAATCGTTTTACCAACAATGCCACGAATATCATAGGCTTTAAAAATTTCGTGTGGAATGGTGTTCATAATGTCCTTTGCTTTGAATATATGTTGAAAAACAAATTTCCTGCTGTTAAATATTGCGAACTCGAAATACTAGTGATGCCCTCCGGTTGCACCGCCTTTAAGGGTATAGTGCGTACCACAGTAGGGGCATAACGCTTTCCCCGTTGCTTCAATCGACAAAAACACTCGTGGATGAGAGTTCCATAGCATCATCGACGGCATTGGACAATGCAAAGGCAAATCTTCTGCTGTGATTTCAATTTCTCGAGATTTGTTATTGGGATTATGTTGATCCATAGTAACTCCAAAGTAACTACTTATTAAACTAAAGTAAGCCAATCCATATGTTTCGCTGACCTACCTTTTACGCAATCAAAAAACATCGACTGTATTTGGGTTGTGATAGGACCCCGTTTACCATCACCAATCATACGGTTGTCCAACTCTCGGATCGGTGTGACTTCGGCAGCCGTGCCCGTAAAGAAAGCTTCATCTGCACAGTACACTTCATCGCGAGTTATACGTTTTTCGATGACGGGAACGCCAATTTCACCTGCCAATTCAATAACAGAAGCCCTAGAAATACCCTCAAGACAGGCGGTTAAATCCGGTGTAAAAATCTTGCCTTGTTTAATAATAAAAATATTTTCTCCAGATCCTTCCGCAACATACCCATCGGTATCGAGCAACAAAGCTTCATCATAGCCATTCGCTGACACTTCTTGATTCGCTAAAATAGAATTAGTGTAAGTTGAAACGGATTTCGCCCGGCACATATTGATATTGACATGATGACGCGTAAACGAAGATGTTTTAACACGTATCCCTTTTTCGAGAGCTTCATGACCTAAATACGTACCCCAAGGCCAAGCAGCGATAATGATATGAACCGATAACGTTTTAGCTGAAAGCCCCATGGCTTCAGCCCCATAAAAAGCTAGCGGGCGAATATAGCAGGAAGATAATTTATTTTGCTTGACGACATCGCGCTGAGCCTGCATCAAAGTGACCTTATCATAGGGCAATTTCATCATCAAAATATGTGCGGAATTGAACAATCGGTTAGTATGTTCTTGCAAGCGGAATATTGCAGCACCTCGCTCTGTCTCATATGCTCTTACACCCTCAAACACTCCTAATCCATAGTGAAGCGTATGAGTTAACACATGGGTATTAGCATCTCGCCAGGGAACCATTTTACCGTCGTACCAAATTACGCCATCGCGGTCAGCCATTGACATCCAGAAACTCCAGTTGAAATTCTAAAACTGCTATTCTAACTTATTTTCAAGGGATGATTTAAGTAGCAATTCAGGATCAACATAGAATTGATACAATTTTGCCAGTCGACTCAAAGTTCAATGTTTGATTGAAAGCAACAAAAAACAAAAATCCTTCATTTTATTGAAGGATTTTTATTTAGGAATAACTTTGAAATGGATTCCTTCCAATTGACCATTACTCATTAGTTCGCTCTAGAAACCTAATGTTTTGATGTGCGCGATCAAAATAAAGTGTGTTGATTTGAGCAGCATTGACATGCAATTACACGAAACAAAGCTCATACAACGAGATACACTTAGCCTCTCTTTCATCACAGCAAACTAACAGCATTCCATTAAACTCAAATCATTTGTTCGATTGCTTTGACGAAATCCAATTCATCAAACTAATTATCAATTGGTAAGAGGAGGAGAAGCTGTTTTAGCTTCTTTTACATGTTCAAAACTACCGACACGTTCTGGATTAAGATTCTTCTTGTTAAGAATTTGATCAAAAACTTTTCGAGCCAAACCAATTGATCCGTTCCAAGAAGTAACATCAGGATAAACTTGAGCTGTTGTAGCCAAATATAATTTTCCCGCGATCAATTCGGTAGGCGGTTTACGCTTTTGATAACCTGTCGTATAAAGTGGCTCCACATAAGGTGCGCGAAATAGATAGCGGTCCACGATATCATCATCCTGGAGATCAGGAAAAAGCTTTTTCAATCCAGTGATATACCCATCAAGAATTTCATCTTCTGATTTTCCAAAAAGTGGTTCTGTGCGATGCACATAATTCATTAGATAGATTAAGTGCACTCCTCCAGTGTCTGATTTCTCGAGAAGCGTAGTGCTTTCTACAATACCTTGAAACGGTATATCTTCATCAATCGCGGCAACCCAATAGTGCTTAGTAAACCCCCGACGAAGCATTATTACAGCATTTACTACCCCTTGCATGTCGATAGTGTTGTCGATTTTGGGACATCTTTCAGCTAGTTTATTGTTTGTCAGAGCTTTTTCCAAGAAAGCAATTGGCGTTGTAATGACTATGCGATCAAAAATATTAGTTTCAGATTGAGAAGTATGCACGACAAGTTGTTCTTTCTCATTTAAATCCAGTTTTTCTATCGCAGTTTCTAGTTTAATAGTCCCTCCTTGTGCTTGAATAAAATTAGCTAAAGTGTCTACGATGCGCCGATAACCGCCATGAATATATCCTTTGCATTCTTTTTTGTTGCCACCTTTTTCGCGATTAAAACGCGTCCAAAACCAAAGTGCAGGAACCTCGTGATATCGATCTCCAAATTTTGCTTGCAACATCGGCTTCCAAAATGTTTCAAACGCTCTTTTTCCAGAAAGGCGGCTAAGCCACTCAACACAAGTGACATCGTCTAATCCTTGTGAAGAACAGATGCTTCCCCATAAACCAGTGAAGCCAACTCTGAATCTATCGATCAGTGATAGCGGACTAAACCGTAATAATTCAACGGGTGTATTAAGTCCATACAACTGACCCTTTTTCATAAAACCAAAGCTCGTATCTTTCCAATAAATTTCATCTAGTAAATCAGTCTCTTGTAAAAGACTTAACAGATGTTTATCGCTTGGCAACATGCAATGATAGAATTTTTCCAGGGAAACATTACGATACTGAAAGAAAGTTCCTAATCCCCCTAACTGATTAGAGGCTTCATAAAGCGTTACGCGCGCGCCTGACTGGGTAAGCCAATAAGCCATCGCCAAACCACTAATACCCCCTCCAATTACCGCCACATGAGAATTTTCTATCCCACCGGAAGCGGCAATCCCATTGCTATCATTAAGCATTGGACGCTCCATTTTGCTTAGGGGCTGCACGCCATGATATGGGTAAATAACCACGTGTTAATGTCACAACATAACGCCACATTGTGCGCAGGATGCGCATTTTACTGGCGCCCTCTTTCAGATCATAGCGAAGTACCAATGGCACCTCTGAAGCTTTTGCATTCAACGAACGTAAATTGAGTAACAACTCAAACATACAAGAAAAACCATTTTCACGAATAAAATGATCTCCGAAAGTTTGAATTAATTTACGCAGTGTTTCTGCTCGGTATACTCGGAATCCACAAGTATAATCACGAACACCTTGATAACCGACTAGGGTGCGAATTCCGGCGCTTGCTACGTGACTAAGTAAAATGCGAAATGGCGGAACACCTATTTCTTGAGCACCAGGTTGAAAACGAGAAGCGATCACCACATCGAACCCTTCACCGAGACGCTCTATCATACTTTTAATCAACAGCGGATCTTGCGAATTATCAGCATCCAGTGTAACAACGACATCGCTGTCTTGTGCTGCAGCTTTCAGCCCAGTTCGCATAGCCGCACCCAATCCCATGTTTTGCGGATGTTGAATTAATTTCGCAGGCATACGAGCAGCGGCTTCTTGCACTATTTGTGCTGTTTTATCATGTGATCCATCGTCCACGACAAGAATTTGGTAATTTGCCCAACCATTCATTGCATTTTTGATTCGATCAAGCAGCCCAGGAAGATCTTTCTCTTCGTTATAAGCAGGCATCATTACCGTGATTTTTTTGTCTAACATTTTTTCTCCTAATGAACGATGTAGGATTTCATGAATTGCTATTGGGTGCTACTTGCAATATATGCTTCCGATTAGCGACAATAGCGGCATGTTCACCAACAGTCTTTACATCAAAATGATTGATTAAGCTGCCTAAGCATTTTTCTACAATATCTATCTTTGCTTTACCAGTCATCTTCATAGAAGGAAAGAATTTTAATCGAGGCACATCCTCTCCCCCTAGAAAATCCAACGGATGGAGCAAAATAGATGGTTCTACTCCAAATAGACGACATGCCAACAATGCTGAACTAAAATAAGTTGTTGCTAAAAGCGGAGAAAATCCCGCCAGAAACATAACGTAACTTAAATGGATCGGAACTCTAAAGATAGGAAAGGTTGTAACCGGCATTTCCAACAAGGTAGTACCTTCAAAAGACCAATAGTAAGGTTTTAGCGGCTTAAAACCATCTTTCCAGTTACCGAATAAACGATTAAGCCGCTCACGCTGTTCAGCGCCAAATTGTCCTGTTGCAAAATAATAGGCGCGTGCGAGTGGGCCAATAAAGCTTGGTAATGAACTAGCATCATAAACATAACCACGGCGACGCAATACCCTCAATAGAGTCGCTGATTGACTATATCCGGGGCCGCGAAATCCTGTAGGTTTATGACCTGTTGCTGATTGAATGAATCGTTCGGCTTCCGCTAATTCATGCTCCAAATCTTCTTCCGAAAATAGATGTAACCAAGGCTCATGCTTTAAAGAATGATTGCCTATTTCATGCCCTGCATTTGCCAATTGAGAAAGAGCATTACGATTGTAATCAAGAGAAGCGTCTTGTCCGACGACAAACACTGTTATTTTTAAAGATTTCTTTTCCAGTGTTTCCAGAATCCTAGGAACAACTTCATTTAAATAGGATGGATAAGCTTCCCAATCTGGATTTCCATGTGTTTTTAAATAAGCCCATTCATTGTCTAGATCAAGGGACAAGTTAGCAATTGGCTTTTTATTATGTGTGGACAGAGTTTGATTCATAGTTAAGTATTTTTAATGAGTTGCAAAATAATTATCAATAGCAGATGCGATTTGTTCCCCAGCATTTCCTTTTCCAAAAGGATTTTGTATTTGTAATACTTTTTCGAACCATGATTTATCTTTTATTGCCTCTTCTAACATTTCTTCCAACCGCTCACCCGAATGACCAACAAGCCTACCAACACCACAAGCCAGTACCTCTGGACGTTCGGTTGTATCGCGTAACACCAGCAAGGGCTTTCCTAATGAAGGCGCTTCTTCTTGCACCCCCCCAGAATCCGATGCAATAAGCCATGCGTGCGATAATAAGTGCAAAAAATCAGCATATTCAAGAGGATCAATACAATGAATCCTGTCGATATTTGCAAATTCGACGTTGACTGCAGCGCGTACCGATGGATTGGGATGTACTGGAAAAACTAATTCAATATCTTTATGCCGCTCGATAAATTTGCGTAATGCTTTTAAATGCGAAGACATTACCTGTCCAAAATTTTCCCGGCGGTGTGTAGTCAACACCAACAAGCGTTTACCTTTTACTTGCTGCAAGAACTTGGAAAGTTTCTCAGAACATTGAGAGTTTTTTAAAATATGATGTAATGCATCAACAACAGGATTGCCAGTCAAAACAATGGTTTCTTTTCTAATACCTTCAGAAAGCAATATCTTAATATTCTCATCAGTTGCTGCAAAATGAATATCTGCCAACTGACTAATCAAACGACGATTCATTTCCTCTGGAAATGGGCTATGTCGATTACCGGTACGCAAACCCGCTTCAACATGAGCAACCGGTATACGAGCATAAAACCCGGCTAATGCACCAGCAATAGCGGTTGTTGTATCTCCCTGAACAATAATCAGATCAGGTTTTTCTTTTGTGAATATCGGTTCAATCGCGTCAACCACACGAGACAAAACGGCATTGGGTGTTTGACCGGGCGTCATCACAGCCAGATCATGATCGATATTAATTTTTAAATCACGAATAAAAGGACGCAGTAAATCGGTGTGTTGTGATGAAGAAACAGTAACGCTACGCCAAATATCACTGCGTTTCTCTATGGCCCAAATAACAGGAGCTAACTTTATGATTTCAGGTCGTGTTCCAAATAAGGTAAGAATTGTTTTCTTATTGGTACTTTTCAACGCTGAATTTTTTTCTTCTGTCATTACTCACTCCTGTAATTATCAATTAATTGAATCATTTTTTTGAGGCTCTTTACGGAGCGAATCCACTCTCAACCAATAAAATGCACCAATGATCATGTATGGGATATTCACACAGCATGTGTAAACAAGCGAAGCTGCAAAAGGAATTTGCATTTCGTTAAGCGCAATGGAAAGACCCAACGTAAATGCTAATTGCGTTGTACCTAGTTGCGCGGGAGAAGATGGCAGTGTCAGTCCAATAACCATTAATATCCATACTGAAATGGACATGGAAATTGTTGCAATATAACCAACAGAATAAGCGCATAACCAAATGGCAAAAACAATGCAACTCCATTGAAGAATGGATAGAAAAAATACTTTAATGACTAAAGATGGGCTTCCTAACGTTGAAAATCCTACTAAGCTACGTTTGATTTGACTTCTTATCATTACAGATAGCTTTTCAGGCAAATACCGAATGACCATCAATCGAATACTTCTTCGAGTTTTCGATGGAACCATCAGTGAAACAATTGTAATAAGCCCTGCAACAACCATAAATATTGCGACAAAACCAGCAGCAGTAACATAATCGGGCAATTTTTCACTAGTAATTAACAGCACGCCAAATAGAACAATCACCACCATAAAATCAAAAATTCTTTCAACACCAATAGATGCCAATACAGCACTAGCCGCTATTCGCGCCTGCTTACCAATTAGCGCTGATCTAGCCACCTCACCCGAATGCACAATAATCAAATTAGCTGCTGTACCTATATATACGGCAGAATGCAATATAGAAAAATTTACATGCGTTACCGGATTTAAGATTACCAACCAACGTAATGCTTTAATTAACATAAACAACAATCCAGCGACAATAACCATTGTAGCGGGAAAAAGTTTAATGGTAAGCAGACTATCAAAAACTGCTCGAGCATCAATATCACGCAAAGAAATAAGCAAAAAAACTAACCCTATGCTAAGCCCCAATAAGGTCCACTTGAATTGTGTATTAATTTTCATTAGCATATTGTTAGAATCAAACAGTAAATGGTATACATTTTCGCAATGAGATAATTTCTATAAAAAATCAAATATTAATTGTTTTGACTCAAAAACAAATTCGCAAACAAACCTAGTTTTTATTTGCAAATTCAATGTAACATAAAGCCAGTTTAGAAAAATCCCTACTGAATACTATTCTGGTGTTTCAATTAGTTTATTGATGACAACTTCCAAGCTAAAGTTAAATGCCAAGATCATCATTGGTTATTTTTTCCTATCAGGTGAATAAAATTACCTCGAGATTACAACAAAACGTCCCACAAAAATGAAATTCTTTCTATAAATGTTACTAACATAGTGTAACGAACATGCAATTGAAAAACTTCGGCAGGCAAAAATAATTATCTCAATTTTTCGATTGAACATACCCATTCGCTGTTTTCCTTCTTACCCCGCCTCTGTAAGTAACAATAGTAGTAGAAAGCTCCTCATTCGAACCAATTTGACATGCATATCAACATCATCAGTATAAGTCAACGCTGGTAAATCTTCGCTAATCAGTTTCATAAGAACGCTCAACCTTACCATTTTTTGCTTAGTCGAGGTGTTTATAAGTTTGATGCAAGCATGTCATATACCTATATCTTCCGGGCGCCAGTAAAATTTGGCCTAAAATTCATGGTCATTATCAGTTCGATTAGTATTGATTCTGAATGGGAATTTAGCGACAACATAATCTGCGAAATTAATTGCATTTTGCTGTGTATACCGCTTAAAAATTTTCAAAACTTTAATTCGCATTACATCATCAATTAACGGTATATTGCGAACGCCATATTTTTTTACATTCTTCAACTCTAAAATCAAGAAATTTCACAACAATCTGCACATAATACCCCGCACTTGCTTTTCATAACAAATTGCAGGAATCGACCTTTTGCGCTGAAGTTCTGGTAGGCGATTCAGTTCGTAGCTTTTTAACCTTTATTGACTCCACCAGCAGAAATCTTGATAGCAAATAGATACCAACTAATCTTTACTTGTCCAGAATGATAGTTTCGGCACAGGTAAAGAATCTTTTCTTCAATTGGTGTAAGAGTACTCAATTTACGGTTCTAAGAGCATACATAATTTGCTATTGATCAGTCGCATACGCCGCTTCCATTGATAAAAAGTATCTTTTGAAATACCAAAATCCATGCAAGCAAGAGCAATATCGCTAGATGCAGCAGCATGGTCAAATACGTCGAATTTACGGGAAATATCTCTTGTACTTGTAAATTCATAAACATCTCAAGTAAATAACTCCGCTACAAGCAGCGAGGTAATATAACCCTAAGCGGTTGAAAACAGTTCAATTTATCAAAACTGTCAACCAAAGTTGTAATATTCATATGCTGTAACGCACCAAGAAAAAATAATAATCTGATGAATCAAAATATAACATATTTCAGTTCATCAGATTATGACCTTAATTACTTTGATTCAAATCATCTGTTCATCACTGTGCAGTAATTCTTTTTCTGCTGTGTTTTGTAAAACTGAAAATTAGACCTAACCCTATTAATAGCATTGCATAGGTTTCAGGTTCTGGAACTGGACTGACATTTACATTGGTTACAAAAAAAGCTTCATCGTTATAGTCCAAATCGCCACCACCCTGAATATCTTCAAATCCTAAATAGGCTCCCGCCGGTAATAGGCTACTATCCGCATCGCCGCTATAAGATTTAGAAAAAAGATGATTTAGGTGATCACTGTTTTTTGACAAATCGGATGACCAGGTCTGCCCAGTGTCAGCAACTTTAATTTGAAAAGTTAACACATCCCCTGCATTAGCATGCCCAAATACAACATAATCCCCAAAATTTGAAGTGTGATTATTAAATAGGCCGGATGATGATTCCGGAGTAATAACACCGTTAACTAATAAAGATACTGTATTAGTGTAGTCGGCTGAGCTCCCTAAAAAATAACCACCAATTTCACCGGTCGTTGCAGCCGTAAAACTGTAAGTTTGCGTATTAGGAGAGCCCATTTGAGGATATAAAAGAGGATTAGCTTTTACAGCAACTATTGAAAATGTACTTACAAATAAAAAAAGGATAAGTGATAAAAGCTTTGGTAACGTCTGCATAGCATATCTCCAGAAAACAATTAATTAGAGGAACTAGAAAAATCGGTTATTTCGGTTATTTCTTGAGAGGTATGATAAGAATTGAAGAGAGATTTCCCTAGGTAGAAATGTGCTAATTCCTGACTAGAAATGTACTAGTAAACTACTAGTTACTCGTAGTTGATCTTTATAGAAATACTAAACGGCAATATAAAGAAAGTAGGTTATTGCAAGGAAACAGAAATAAAATCAGCTAGATAATAATTGCGGCAGCTACTCGACGGTCTTCTTCTAATAGGATGTTATAAGTACGGCAGCATGCTTGGGTGTCCATGACTTCCATGCCGATTTTCATCCTTAAAACTTCAATCATTAGCGCATGAGCAGGGAATTGATGCTTGCTGCCGGTTCCCAGCAGAAGGATTTCAACAGGATGATTCAATAAGCAATTAAAATGCTCAGCTCTCATCTCAGATATTGATGTTACAGGCCAATCCTCGATTAATTGATCAGGTAATACGATTAAACTTTTTTCATAGCGAATCTGATTAATGGATACATAACCATCACCATATCCGGTGAAAACATTTTGTTGTGTAAAATTTGCTAAATGTAGCTTCAAAAGATTGTATTTTAGAATGGATCAATGTTTTTCAAGAATAGGTATTTGAGTTTATCTTGTCAATCCAGCATAGAGGATTGGCAATTTTTCCGGTAAGCGTTCAACATGATCGACTACTAAATAATTTCTTTCACCGAAAATGCGTGATACATATTGATCCGCGCGTGGATCTAAACTCATACAGTAAGTGACGATGCCTGCACGGCCAGCTTCTTCGACTGCTTTTTTGGTATCGTGACGTAAGTACTGGGGATCACGCACATCCACGTCGGCCGGTTCACCATCGGTAATAACGAGCAGCAATTTTTTTGCGGATTTTTGCAATTTCAGATAATGACTGGCGTGGCGCATCGCAGCGCCCATTCGAGTGGAAAGTTGTCCTGTCATTCCCGCTAATCGTGCTTTGGGAATTTCATCATAAGGTTGTTCAAAATCTTTGAAACGATAATATTCCACATCGTGACGCCCATCTGAACAAAAACCATGAATGGCAAAAGAATCGCCGATTTTATTAATCGCATTGGCAAGCAGCACTGTCGCCTGGCGAGTTAAATCAAGCACACTATAGTCGTGACCTGCTACTTTTTCATTGGTCGACTCAGACAGATCCAGCAAAACCAGCACTGAAATATCACGCACTTTTCGCACCGAACGCATCATAATGCGCGGATCTGGGTGCATGCCCATGCGAATATCAATCATCGAGCGAATCGCTTCATTGATGTCGATTTCATCCCCGTCCTCGAGTTTCCGAATGCGACGTGTGCCTTGCGGCTGCATTGCGTCGAGTAAAAATTTCATCCGGGCAATTTCACGTTTGTATTGCTGAGCAATTTCATCGATACAAAGCATATCACCTAATTTTGCACGTTTTTCTTGCACTGTTGCCCAATCGGGACGTTCCAACTGAATCTGATAATCCCATTCAGAATAATGATACGGAGCTGAAACCGGTTCTTTTCCTTCTGATTCGTTGAATGAAACACCGTTATCTTCATAAGGAAAGAATTCACTACCCATGACCCATATTTCTTGTGCATCGTCACCAGCGGTTTCTACTTCCACTTCATTTGCAAATTCCATGACATTCACATACTTGCGAATTTGTTTAGGTGCTTCATAGCCAGCAGAAATGGATTTGTTGAAATCAAATTCCTCAAATTCCCAGAAATATCGATTGTCATCCCGATACGGGGCGCTTAATACATCGGTGCGAATATTGAAC
Source organism: Nitrosomonas sp. (assembly GCA_020890945.1). Classification (GTDB taxonomy): domain Bacteria; phylum Pseudomonadota; class Gammaproteobacteria; order Burkholderiales; family Nitrosomonadaceae; genus Nitrosomonas. The sequence continues at coordinate 33,589 of JAJHPK010000010.1, read as the reverse complement.
GGTATACTTTTACTGATAAAGCTATGCGCAAGTTGTACGCCAATATCCCAAGAAATTTTGTGCGAATCGAGCTTATCTTGCGCGAGTTTAAATAACTTGCGTCCTTCTTTGATCCATGGATCTTTATCTTGATATTCCGGGTCTAGTAAGGCACGAGCCAAGCGATCTAAATAATTACCCATAGTAACATTCAGATCGGGTGTTACCGTATGTAACGCTGCCCAGGTTTTGCGTAGCCCAGGAAAACGTCGAATTGATAATTCTTCGATGCGTGCATCTTCAATAACGGAAATAACCGCCATTTGCATTGGATTTAAGCTTTCTGCCGAAATGGGTTGTTTCGTTTCAACCAGATGCGCTGCAGCATGCGCAGCAGCCGCGCGATAAACTTCCACAGCGGAAATATCGCCGACATTATCATAAGCGTCCGGCAAATGAATGAAGTAGTTTTCAATAAACGGTTTGTAACCTTCGCGCGTTTCAAAATCACCGGAAGTCGGTTTCATGAAGAAATCTCGCCCCCAAAGCGCACGCAGATACATATTGATACGTCGCTGCACATCGACAAATAACGTTCCTTTACGCTCCTTTTGCAGCACTGCAAGAGATTCTTTTGACTCCAAGTCAAAGTAACGTATTTGTTCCTCATAGTCGGTACGATACGCGTGCGCTCCCCACATCGCCCAACGGCGCAAACCACCTAAGGTCAACTGCCCGAACAGTACATCTAATTTGTTCAACATCGGACGGATACCACGTGGCGCTTGTGCAATCAATGTATTCAAAAATTGTAGATAATTTTGAAACAAATGCGCGTCACCAAGCCTTTTAGCCGCAGTCGGCGCAGTGGATAAGACTAATTCGATCACTGCGCCGGAGGTTCTCGATGCTAATGACAATAATGAGGTGGCCAAATCGCCAATAATATCCTCGCCAATTTCCTTAGCGACTAATGGAACTTCGTTAATCCAACAATCGACTAGACTGCGTCCTCGGCCTAATCCCCGAATGGCGGAAACACCTTTTAAGTAATTATCCAAGCCACGGGGTGAGAAGACTTTAATTGCTTCCGGCCATGCGTGATGCAGCAATTCAATGGATTCTGGCTCCAGATCCTCTAATAATTCTTTATAGTCATCCAGATTGATAGTCATACAAACATCCGTTTATTGTGCAAATCAATAACTGTTTCTACCAATTACTTTTAATTGAAAAACGTGCTAACAGCAGCATCCAAAGCATCGCGCATATCGGGATCGTCTGTAATAGGACGAACTAATGCAACGCGACATGCTGCGTGCGCTTCTACTTTTTTGGCAATCAGACTACCTGCATAGATAAGCATCCGGGTGGAAATGCCTTCATCCAATCCGTGTCCTTTAAGATTACGCGCGCGCTCTGCGATCGATACTAGCTTTTCAGCAATTTCGTGTGAAACGCCTGATTCGTGCGCGACAATTTCACTTTCAATATCATGGCTTGGGTAATTAAAATCCAACGCGCCAAAACGCTGTTTGGTCGATTGTTTCAAGTCTTTCATCAAGCTTTGGTAACCTGGGTTATACGAGATAACAATTTGAAAATCAACGTGTGCCTGAATCAATTCACCTTTCTTTTCGAGAGGAAGAACACGGCGATTATCGGTTAAGGGATGTATCACGACGGTCGTATCTTGACGCGCTTCGACCACTTCGTCCAGATAGCAAATGGCGCCATAACGAGCAGCAACGGCGAGAGGACCATCCTGCCAACGCGTACCGCTAGCATCCAACAAGAAACGCCCAACCAGATCGGATGCAGTCATATCTTCGTTACAAGCTACGGTAATCAATGGCTTCTTTAGTTTCCACGCCATGTATTCGACAAAACGAGTCTTACCGCAACCGGTTGGACCTTTCAGCATCATCGGCATGCGTACTGAATAAGCCGCTTCGTATAATTTCACTTCATCAGCAACGGGATGATAATAAGGTTCTTTGCTAACACGGTATTGATCGATGGCTTTACTCATGGTGAACTCCTGTATTAATGCCTTTTCAATTATTTTGAGCACGCTCCGTATTAGGGAGCATTAATGATTTATGCTTATCATTTTGAAGAAAATTTAAGGCGGAAAAAAACCCCCAGCCTCTCGTAAGAGGAAAGGGGGTTTCATGGGTTAGAAGAACCCCGTTTTTCCGCTTACACCGTTTTTCCGCGGTATATCACCATTGACGCGCCTTGGCTTTGCGCGAAGTTATCATAGCCAATCAAACGCACATGATTTTTAGGATTGGCTTTATGACAGGCTTCGGCTTCTTGCAGAATCCGAGCGACATCAGTTTCACCAAACATCGGTAATTTCCACATGTACCAGTAATTGTCCATGAGATATTCGGGTTCAATGTGCTCAATGGCTGGATTCCATCCTTTTTTTACAATAAATTCTACTTGCTGCTTGATTTGTTTTTCGCTCATTGCAGGCAAGTATGAAAATGTTTCAAATTTACGGCTCGCAGGATCGCTAAGGCGACTTTTATAATCTAACATTTCTGACATGGTGATACACTCCTGATCAATCAATTTACGATCTCCGGTACAACATTGAAGCGGTACCGGAAATAATGTTGTTATTTATGCGCTACATCTAGTTTGTCAACGGTATCGAATTCAAACTTGATTTCTTTCCAAGTTTCCATAGCAATTTTCAGTTCTGGGCTATGTTTTGCAGCAGCAGTTAGAATTTCTTTACCTTTTTTCTCGATTTCTATGCCTTGGTTACGCGCTTCTACGCAAGCTTCTAATGCCACGCGATTTGCCGCAGCACCAGCAGCATTACCCCAAGGATGACCTAAGGTACCACCACCGAATTGCAAACACGCATCGTCACCAAAAATAGCAACCAGTGCAGGCATGTGCCAAACGTGAATACCGCCAGAAGCAACTGGGAACACGCCGGGCATAGAACCCCAATCTTGATCAAACATAATGCCGCGACTGCGATCTTCTTTAATGAAGCTATCACGCATCAAATCGATCCAGCCTAATGTAGCACCGCGGTCGCCTTCCAATTTACCAACAACGGTACCTGAATGGAGATGATCGCCACCCGATAAGCGAAGAATTTTAGTAAGCACACGGAAGTGAATACCATGATGTGGATTACGGTCAATAACCGCATGCATTGCACGGTGAATATGCAGTAATACACCGTTGTTACGACACCAGTTTGCCAATCCAGTATTAGCACAGAAACCACCAGTAATGTAGTCATGCATAATGATCGGAGCGCCGATTTCTTTAGCATATTCTGCACGTTTGTACATTTCTTCTGGTGTTGGTGCCGTTACGTTCAAATAGTGACCTTTACGTTCGCCGGTTTCACGTTCTGCTTTGTGAATGGCTTCCATCACAAAGTCAAAACGTTGACGCCAACGCATGAAAGGTTGACTGTTAACGTTCTCATCGTCTTTGGTTAAGTCAAGACCGCCACGCAAACATTCATATACAGCTCTACCATAATTTTTTGCCGATAAACCTAATTTTGGTTTAATGGTACATCCAAGCAGCGCACGACCATACTTATTCAGCATGTCTCGTTCAACTTGAATACCATGAGGAGGACCTCCACAAGTTTTCACATAGGCGATTGGAAAACGGACGTCCTCCAGACGTAACCCACGAATTGCTTTGAAGCCGAACACGTTACCAACAAGGGAGGTAAACACGTTGACAACAGATCCTTCTTCGAACAAATCGATCGGGTATGCAATAAACGCATAAAAACAAGTATCGTCACCAGGCACATCTTCAATGCGATATGCACGGCCTTTGTAATAATCCAAATCAGTTAACAAATCGGTCCAAACGGTAGTCCAAGTACCGGTAGAAGATTCAGCAGCAACGGCTGCAGCAGCTTCTTCACGATCCACGCCGGGCTGTGGTGTAATTTTGAAGCAGGCGAGAATATCGGTATCCAAAGGTTGATATTCGGGCATCCAATAAGTTTGGCGGTATTCTTTAACACCTGCGTTATATGTCTTTGCCATAGTATTTTCTCCAATTAAATTCCACTCAAAACCAGCACAGAAGTACCAAAAGTAACGAGAGGATATGTATTACAAATGTCACTAAATAACTACAATTACTACTACTTGATGACGTGCACTATAGCGATAAAAAACTATAAGCACAAATCAATATTACTGATATTTATGATAAGGTATTACTTATGATTGAAAACCCACTGACTTGATACATCATGTTACATATCACTTTACGACAACTCAAAGTGTTTGAATCGGTTGCCAGAAACCTAAGTTACTCAGGTGCAGCCAGTGAACTTCATCTGACTCAGCCTGCGGTTTCTATGCAAATCAAACAATTAGAAGATAACATAGATTTGCCGTTGTTTGAACAACTCGGTAAGCGCATTTATTTGACCGAAGCTGGAAAAGAACTCTATCAATACAGCCGCGCGATATCGCAACAGCTATCCGATATGGAAGTTGCCTTAGATGAACTGAAAGGCATGGAGCGCGGCAAATTGAATATTTCGGTAGTCACTACCGCCAATTATTTTGCACCGCATTTATTGGCAAAGTTTTGTCAACGCTATAAAGGTGTAACCGTCAGTTTAAATGTGTCCAATCGTGAAGCAGTTTTAAGGCAACTCAACGATAATTTGATTGATTTGGCCATTATGGGACAACCTCCTGGTAATTTGGATATCGATAGTCAGTCATTCATGGAAAACCCGTTAGTTGTGGTCGCCCCACCCAATCATCCCCTATGTCAGGAAAAAAATATTGCGGTAAAAAAATTGGCAAAAGAAATATTTTTGGTGCGTGAATCAGGCTCAGGAACGCGCGATGCCATGGAACGTTTTTTTACTACGCATAAGATTAATCTCAACAAAGGCATGGAAACGGATACCACAGAAGCGATCAAACAAGCTGTTCAAGCAGGCATGGGATTAGGTATTATGTCGAAACATACCGTTGAATTAGAACTTGAAACGAATCGTTTAAAAATTTTAGACATTCAGGATTTTCCAATCATGCGGTATTGGCATGTTGTGAATCGTAAAAATAAACGGCTATCGAGTGTTGCAAATACGTTCAGAGATTTTTTATTGCGTGAAGCTCAATCCTTGATGTATGAATCGAAAACATGAAAAACAATAATGATTTGATCAATGCTGCATTCATTGACAACACCACTGGAAAGTTATATTTCACTTGCAGTTGTCTTGCCATCGTTATTCTAACGATTGATCTGGTAACTCCGCTTGGAATCGCTGCGGGTGTGGCTTATGTGGCGGTAGTGCTGGTGTCATTAAAATCTCCCGAAAACCGTTTCACGCTGATTACTGCAACAGCCTGCACGGTTTTTGTTTTATTGGGCTATTGGGGATCGCCTTTGAGTGATGCTTTGAAATATCAAGTTGTTGCCAATCGCGCATTAAGTATTTTTGCAATTTGGGTAACCGCTATCCTGGCTTTAAAACAGCGCAACAAAGATCATCAACTCCATCAACAACACTTGCAAATTCTACAATCACTACGCGATGCAGAAATTCAAAACGAGAAGTTAAAAGTATTAAAATCGACCATGCTAACGGTGCAACATATCACCGGAAATTTTCTCAATAATCTTCAATACTTCCAATTAGAAATTGAAAGAAATCAAACATTATCAGCCGATTCATCCAGCAAGCTTAATGAATTAATCGAAGATACAGCCAATCGTTTAAATCAATTAGGAAATATAAAAGAAATCAGGGAAAAGAAAATGGCGGGAAATATGACTGGGATCGATTATGAAAATCCACAATAGAACATCATCAGCTATGTCGAAATGTGTTTCTGCCAAGAAAGTAGCGCGCTTTTAAATAAAGGCAACGGTATTTTTTCTGGCAGATCGACTTCATCCGAGAATTCTTCCTCGATCTGAACATACTCTGGATACACGCGCAAAAAATACGCATTGCCGATACGTTCCCAATTGGGTATTTTTCGTGCGCCAACAGCATCAATTTTGCGCAGTAAAGCGCGAGTTTCTTTGATATTCTGCTGAATATCAATGGTTAGGTAAGCGGCGATTAAGCGATGCACAGCTTCTTCAGGATGATAACCTGGCCAACTAAAAGTATTGTCGATAGTCATTCGAAAAAAGGAAAAGCGGTATTGATTATTCCCTTGCGATCAAACGCAAGGCCTATTGTAAAGAATGTATCGTTGTTACTGCAATACGGCAAGTCGTCTTTTTGGGAAACAGCCGACGGCTTATTTCTTCCACACTGAAGCCAACCGGGCGAATTCGAAGGACAGGGTATTTCATGTCGGCTTGCATACTGTATCGAATTCAAAACCTGCTGCTGGCTACATTGATCGGGAAACATCGAAGAAAACTTTTCCCTACTGGGATTTCGAGAATGTTTCCAACGAATGGTATAAACGCCTGCTTTATTAGGTTTGCTTTGTATAAAGAGTCGCGCAACGGACGAAGGATTTGTACCATGCGGTTGTGCATGGAAGCCTTTCGGCCGATCCCGATCCCACTCACCACAAAAAATATGCTGCTGATTAATTTTCAAATCATCCGGTAAAAAAGCGATGCGTGGCAATGTCTCACAGTCAATTTGTGCAAAAAGCGTTAGAGGTGCAAGGGCTAGTAAGTGTAAAATTACGATTAACGCATATTTGATCGTATGCTTATCCATATTCTATTATTTTTCCACTGTGCCTCTTAAATGACATCATTAAAATCAGCTTCACAAAAAATCGGCTTCATTTCGCTCGGTTGTCCTAAAGCGCTCGTCGACTCAGAGCAAATCTTAACGCAATTACGCGCAGAAGGATATGAAATATCGCCTTCGTACCAAGATGCCGATTTGGTAGTGGTCAATACCTGTGGCTTCATTGATAGTGCTGTGGAAGAATCACTCGATGCCATCGGCGAGGCGTTGGCGGAGAACGGTAAAGTTATTGTAACAGGCTGCCTAGGCGCCAAAGAAGATGGTGAGGTGGTAAAAAAAGCACATCCCCAAGTGCTTGCCGTAACTGGGCCACAAGCATTGCCGGAAGTCATGTCGGCGATACATACGCATTTACCGCAGCCACATGATCCATACACGAGCTTGATTCCACCGCAGGGAATTCGTTTAACACCGCGACATTATGCGTATGTCAAAATATCCGAAGGGTGTAATCACCGTTGTACCTTTTGTATTATTCCCTCCATGCGTGGCGATTTAGTGAGCCGTCCGATTCATCACGTCATGCAAGAAGCGGAACATTTAGTCAATGCGGGGGTGAAAGAGTTATTGATTATTTCTCAAGATACCAGTGCTTATGGTGTCGACATTAAATATCGTACTGGATTCTGGCAAGGCAGGCCGATCAAGACGCGACTCACCGAATTATCACAAGAACTGGGCTCGTTGGGCGTATGGGTGCGTTTGCATTACGTTTATCCTTATCCCCATGTTGATGAAATCATTCCCTTGATGGTGCAAGGCAGCATCTTGCCTTATTTAGATGTACCGTTTCAGCATGCCAATGCACGCATACTGAAAGCCATGAAGCGACCGGCAAATGCCGAGAATAATTTGGCTAGAATTCAGCGCTGGCGTGAAATATGTCCGGATATTACCTTACGAAGCACGTTTATCGTAGGATTTCCTGGTGAGACAGAAGCCGAGTTTGAAGAGTTGCTCGAATTTTTGCAAGAAGCACAACTCGATCGAGTCGGTTGTTTCACCTATTCTCCGGTAAAGGGCGCCGCAGCAAATACGCTGCCCAATCCAGTTGCTGACGAAATTAAAGAAGAGCGTCATCAACGTTTTATGCAATTGCAAGAAGAAATTAGCCGCAATCGCCTCGCCAGTAAAATTGGCAAAACGATGACCGTCATGATTGATGATGTGGTCGATGGACAAGTGATCGCTAGAAGCAGTGCGGACGCCCCGGAAATCGATGGCGTCGTGTATGTTGAACAAGAAAATTGCGGTCAGCCAGGAGATTTCATCACGGTCAAAATTACCCGATCGGATGCACACGATGTTTTTGCTACCGTCGTTGAGAAATAATTTTTCCGACGTGCGTCGTTTTTTCGAATCGAATAATAAACATGCCTCGGCGCTGGGATATATTTTGTACCGTCATCGATAATTTCGGCGATATCGGTGTGTGCTGGCGTTTAAGCCGACAACTTTCGCATGAATATGGACAGACCGTTCGATTATGGGTAAATGATTTACAGCGTTTTGCCCGTTTAGAACCGACGGTAAAAACCAATGTATCCTATCAAACGATTCAAGGAATCGAGGTATGTTTCTGGTCAAATGACATCGCGGTATTTGAGCAAATCGAACCTGCCGAAGTGGTCATTGAAGCCTTCGCATGCCAATTGCCCGAAAATTATTTACGTAAAATGCAACAAAATGATTCAACGGTTTGGATTAATTTAGAGTATCTGAGCGCGGAACCTTGGGTAAAACATTATCATGCCATTCCCTCGCCACATCCGAGTTCTGGGTTAGTGAAAACATGTTTCTTCCCCGGTTTTGTAGCAGGCACAGGGGGATTAATCCGAGAAAAAAACTATCCGTCGCAGCAAGATGCTTTTCAACGACAAGCATTTCTGCAACGATTGGATATTCCAACAAATTGCCCCGACAGTATTTACATTTCTTTATTTTGCTATGATCAAGCACCGCTAGATAGCTTAATAAAACATCTGGCAGAATCGACCGTCCCAATTTTACTCATCGTGCCTGATGGAAAAATCGCTCAGCGAATCACTCAATTATTGAATTATTCGCATTATGAAGTCGGTCTACAAATGCAACTTCAGCGATTGACCATCTTCATCATTCCGTTTCTTGATCAGACTGACTATGACCGATTGCTTTGCAGTTGCGATATTAATTTTGTTCGGGGCGAGGATTCTTTTGTGCGAGCGCAGTATGCGGCTAACTCCTTTATCTGGAATATCTATCCGCAAACGGATCAAGCGCATTGGCAAAAACTCGATGCGTTTTTGGATCTGTACACACTGACTATGCCGTCTGACATGAAGAATTCTGTGCAGCAGTTGTGGTATTACTGGAATGGTCGCGGTGAGATCGATGGAAAGGTTTTATTACATTTTTTTTCATTGACCGAATCGTTCAAAAAATATAATAAGACCTGGTTTGAACAATTGTCAAAACAGCAGCATTTAACATCGAATCTGGTGCAATTTGTGGAGAATCAGCTATAATTTAGCCCTTTTTAACTTGGTGTTAGGGTCTTTACGAAATTGTCATGGCCACAATATCAATTGATTATTTAATTTGGAACTGAAATTATGAAGACTGCAATGGAACTACGCTCAGGTAATGTGGTAATGGTTGGTAATGATCCGATGGTGGTGTTACGGGCGGAATTTACCAAATCTGGCCGTAATGCTTCAGTCGTCAAAATGAAACTGAAAAACCTTTTTTCCAGTACCACGACCGAAACCGTTTACAAAGCCGATGAAAAGTTTGAATTGGTCGTACTCGATAAAAAAGAATGTACTTACAGCTATTTTGCCGATCCGCTGTATGTTTTCATGGATTCAGAATACAACCCGGTTGAAGTTGAAGCGGAGAATATGGCAGATGTGATTAATTACCTCATTGACGGAATGGAAGACGTTTGTCAGGTTACTTTCTATGGGGATAAAGCCATTTCAGTTGAATTGCCCAATTGTATTGTGCGTGAGATTGAATATACAGAACCTGCTGTACGCGGCGATACCACCGGAAAAATCATGAAGCCAGCAAGACTGTTAGGAACTAACTTTGAAATTCAGGTACCAGCCTTTGTCGAAATCGGCGATAAGATCGAAATTGATCCTCACAATAACGAATTTAGAAAACGTATCTAGTTTCTAAAAATTCAAAATTTTAAACGGCGATCACTTGGATATCAGGTTCAAGTGTTCGCAACATATTTTCGATTCCTCTGAGGGTGCCCGAGATCGAACTTGGGCAAGTTCCGCAAGCGCCTTGGTAGTGGATACGTAAAATATTGCCTTCTAGCGCCAGTACGTGCAGATCGCCGCCATCGTTCTGTAAATATGGTCTGACTTCTTCATCTAATAAAACATTTATCTTTTCTAGCCTTAACTGATCTTCACGGCTTAAATTCTCTAATACACTGCTCGCTGCTGCGACTGTTTCTGCAGATTGTGCCGCAGCGGCAGGTGCCGCACGAATTGGATCGGCAATTTCACGTGCAAGATCTTGCCAATTGGCTTCGCCATCTTGCGTGACAGTAATCCATTGGTCGATATAAAAAACATTGGTTACATGATCAATATCAAACAGGGCAGAAGCGAGAGGGTCGTCTTTAGCCGTTTCAGCATTATCGTAAGATCGCGCCACACCCCAGGTCAGCGGTTCTTTAAGAATGAATTTCAATGCATTCCTATTCGGTGTACCTTCAATGTCAGCAATTTTAGGCATTTAGATAATGGATTTTAATTTTAAATGAAAAGCCTATCGTTAATCGATCAAAGATAGGCGTCAAAAAACTATGCGTTACTGGAAGCTGTATTCGCTGAATCTTTACTATTTTCAGTAGAAACAGTAGATATAGAGTTTAATGCAGCCTGCAAGGTATGCCATGGCAAAATGGCGCATTTCACACGAGTCGGTAAATCACGTATACCAGAAAAAACCGTCAATCGACCTAGTTGATGGGGATTATTGAGATCTAGTTTTCCCGTAGCAAGTTCTCTAAATTCGTGTATCAACGTTTCTGCATGTGAACGCGATTTTCCTTTAACAGCGGTGGTCATCAATGACGCCGACGCTTTACAAATCGCGCACGATTCTCCTTGGAATGCAATCGCACTGATTTGATCGCCATCAACGTGCAAAGTAATATCAAGACGGTCACCGCACAATGGATTATGTCCCGTTGCTTGGTGACTCGATTGTTCCAATTTACCGTAGTTTCTTGGTTTTCTGTTGTGATCCAGAATGACTTCTTGGTATAAAGAATTAGTATGTGTCATAAAAAAATATTTTGTACCGTCCGAATGCCGGCAACCAAAGCATCTATTTCAGTTTTTTTATTATAAAACGCAAACGAAGCACGGGATGTAGCTGGCACATCGAACCGCTGCATTACAGGTTGCGCACAATGATGTCCAGTACGAACAGCGATACCTTCTTGATTCAAGATCGTACCGATATCATGTGGATGAATACCATCAACAACAAAAGACACCACTGCTGTTTTATGTTGAGCAGTTCCGATAATTTTAACACCAGGAATAGCATTGATCGATTCGGTCGCATAGTCGAGTAATTCACCTTCATACTGACCAATCCGGTCTATCCCAATACCTGCCAGATAGTCAATCGCAGCACCAAAGCCGATTGCAGCCGCAATAGGAGGCGTTCCTGCTTCAAATTTGTGTGGAATTTCGTTATAAATTGTTTCCTCAAAAGTAACCGACGTAATCATATCGCCGCCACCTTTGAAAGGCTGCATGACTTCCAATAAAGCTGCTTTACCATACAAAATCCCAATGCCGGTAGGACCACACATTTTATGGGCTGAGAAAGTGTAAAAATCACAATCCAAGTCTTGTACGTCAATAACCATATGCGGTGCAGCCTGTGCTCCATCAATCAAGACAGGAACATCTCTTTGGTGAGCAAAATCAATCATTTCTTTAATTGGGTTGATCGTTCCGAGAGCGTTCGAAACATGTATCAAGCCGACAAATTTTGTGCGGCTATTAAACAGGTTTTTATAAGCATCGATATCGAGTTCGCCATGATCATTGATTGGAACCACGCGAATTTTTATGCCTTTTTCCTTGGCAAGCATTTGCCAAGGTACGATATTGGAATGATGCTCCAGTGTAGTTAAAATGATTTCATCATGCGCTTGTAGAAATTTCCGCCCATATCCATGCATGACAAGATTGATCGCGTCAGTGGTTCCACTGGTAAATATTACCTCACGCTCTTCCTTTGCGTTAATAAATTGCTGCAAAGTGCAACGAGCTTGATGGTATTCTCTAGTAGCTACCTCCGATAAATAATGGACGGCACGGTGGATATTGGCGTGCTGTTCAGTTTGATATCGTACCAAACGGTCGATAACCGCTTGCGGCATTTGACTGGAGGCCGCATTATCTAAATAAACCAGAGGCTTGTCGCTTACTTTGATATCGAGAATAGGAAAGTCTGCACGAATGCTCTCTACATCGAAGTGAGAGGAAATCTTAGTTTTTAAAGAAGCATTAGGTGCGCGCATGTTTATACACCTTGCATTTGGTTAAGAACAATTTTTTCCAATTGCTGCTGGAGAGAGGCAACGGGAATACGGTGAATAATGTCCGCAGCGAACGCATAGGTCAACAATTTGCGAGCACTTTCTTTGGATAACCCACGGCTTTCCAAATAAAATATTTCCTCGGAATCTAATTGACCTACCGTTGCGCCATGCGCACATTTAACGTCATCCGCAAAAATTTCTAATTGTGGTTTAGTGTCTACTTTTGCGGTATTACTCAATAGTAAATTTCGGCTCGATTGCGATGAGTTCGTTTGTTGCGCTTGTGGCCGTACCATAATTTTTCCGTTAAATACGGCATGCGCTGTTTCATCCACAATACATTTATGTTGTTGATGGCTGGTGCAGTGCGGCTTTATGTGATCGATACAGGTATGCGTATCGGATAATTGTTGTCCAGCAATCAAAGTCAATCCATCAATCGTGCATTCGCTATTTTCATCCGACAATTGCACTTCTAAGTTATAACGGGAAATTTTAGATCCCAGCGAAACACTGACCGATTGATATTGACTTGCATGCGCTAATGATACGGCGCAATTGGCCAAATGATAAGCTTGTTGGCTATCACGTTGAATGCGAATATGTTGAACGTGCGCATTAGCAGCTAAACAAATTTCAGCGACCGTATTGGTTATGTAAGACGCAGAAGTAATCGATACGTGATCTTCGATCAATGTTAATTTACTATCTTGCTCGGCGATAACAAAACAGCGCGGATAACTACTGACTTCCTCTTGTGTCGAAACAAATAACAGCTGTATCGGTTCAACTATAACCGTTTTTTTGGGCACAATAATGACTGCGCAATCACGCAAGAATGCCGTATTTAAAGCGGAAAAAACGTTGCCATCTATTTTTGCGTAATGGCCGAGGTGCGATTCGATCGTCGATGCGCGCGAACGCATCATGGCAGGCAAATTACCAATCATTTGTATTGGTGCGTCAGCAATGGTCGATAATTCTGCTGCATAATGACCATCAACGAAAACTAACCTGTTGGTTGTCTCTGGCAAATAGAATTGTTCAAGATCATTGGCTTGCACCACTTTTGATTGCTGCTGTGATGGCGGAAAAGCTAATTGCGTCAACGGAGAAATATCGGTAAAACGCCACTCTTCATCACGTTTATTGGGTAATCGTTGTGTATTGACAGAATCAATGGCACGTGCGCGCAATTGACTCAATCCCGATAATTTATCGGCCGATTTTGCGGACCAAGAATTGAGTAAATATTGAAGATAATCGCCGCTATTCGCTGCTTTATTACTCATGCATGTGCTCCAGCCGTCAACCGATTTTTGGCATTGCGTTGATCCGAGCCGATCCAATCATAACCACGTGTTTCTAATTCCATTGCCAGTTCTTTCCCGCCCGTCATGACAATACGGCCAGCTTGCATCACATGCACGAAGTCAGGAACAATGTAATCCAATAAACGCTGATAATGCGTGACCAATATCGTTGCATTATCTTTGTTGATTATTTGATTAACACCCTTAGCGACAATTTTCAAGGCATCAATATCAAGTCCAGAATCTGTCTCGTCGAGAATACTGAGTTTTGGTTCAAGTAACGCCATCTGCAATATTTCATTGCGTTTTTTTTCGCCGCCTGAAAATCCTTCATTCACGCTTCGATCCAGAAAATCAGGATTCATATCCAACAATTTCATTTTTTCACGAACGAAATCATCAAATTCTAACGGATCGAGTTCTTCCTTTCCGCGTTGCGATTGAATCGTATTGTAAGCAAGGCGAAGGAACTGTGTATTGGCAACACCTGGGATTTCTACAGGGTATTGAAAGCCTAAAAACAAACCAGCACGGGCACGTTCTTCAGGTGCCAATTCCAATAGATTTTTTCCTTCGAATTCTATGGTACCTTGAGTTACTTCATAGGCGGAATGCCCAGCCAGCACTTTTGCCAAAGTGCTTTTACCGGAACCGTTCAAGCCCATAATGGCATGAATTTCTCCACTTTTAACGGTCAAATCGATACCATTAAGAATGCCGGTACCGTTGATGCTGGCATGCAAATTTTTGATCGATAACATTGTTATACTGTTCGAGTCGATCATCCGACACTTCCCTCCAATTTAAAACTCAACAATTTGGTTGCTTCGACGGCAAATTCCATCGGTAATTGCTGGAATACTTCTTTACAAAAGCCATTGATGATCATCGAAACCGCTTCTTCCGCACCGATGCCACGTTGCGACAGGTAAAATAGCTGATCTTCACCTATTTTAGATGTCGACGCTTCGTGCTCTACTTTTGCCGTATTATTTTGCACTTGAATGTACGGAAAAGTATGTGCGCCACATTGATCGCCAATCAGCATCGAATCACACTGAGAATAATTTCGCGCGCCTTCCGCTGTTGGAGTGATCCGCACCAAACCACGATAACTGCTGTTTGAATGGCCGGCTGATATACCTTTGCTGATAATCGTGCTGCGCGTATTTTTACCGAGGTGAATCATTTTGGTGCCGGTGTCAGCCTGTTGAAAATTATTAGTTACCGCAACCGAATAGAACTCACCGACAGAATTATCTCCGCGCAAAATGCAGGAAGGATACTTCCAGGTAATAGCGGCACCGGTTTCGACTTGTGTCCAAGAAATACGCGAATTGACACCTTTCGCTAAACCACGTTTGGTAACAAAATTATAGATACCGCCCACGCCATTTTCGTCTCCAGCGTACCAGTTTTGCACGGTCGAATATTTGATATCCGCATTATCCAATGCAATCAATTCGACAACGGCTGCATGTAGTTGATTGGTATCAAACTGGGGCGCGGTACACCCTTCTAAATAACACACCGATGCGCCTTCTTCTGCGATAACCAGCGTACGTTCAAATTGCCCTGATCCTTCGGTATTAATGCGAAAATAGGTCGATAAATCCATCGGACACTTCACGCCCTTAGGAATAAAACAAAAAGAACCATCCGTAAATACTGCTGAATTTAACGCCGCATAAAAATTATCACCAACCGGAACGACCGACCCAAGGTATTTTTTAACCAACTCGGGATGATTATGTACCGCTTCGGAGATAGAACAAAAAATAATCCCGACATCGGCTAGCTTTTGTTTGTATGTGGTAGCAACTGAAACGCTATCAAAAATGACATCAACCGCAACACCCGCCAATGCCGCGCGTTCGTGCAATGGCACACCTAGTTTCTCGAAAGTACGTAGCAACTCGGGATCGACCTCATCCATGCTGGTGAGTTTTTTCTTAGACTTGGGCGCAGAATAATAGCTGATATCCTGATAATCAATTTTAGGATGATGAACATTCTGCCAGGTTGGCTCAGTCATGCTTTGCCATTTCCGATAAGCATCCAAACGAAAAGTCAAAAGCCACTCGGGTTCATTTTTTTTTGCCGAAATTAATCGAATGATGTCTTCATTCAGCCCTTTCGGCGCAACATCTGATTCGATATCGGTCACAAAGCCATGTTTATATGGCTGATTAACCAAGCTTTGCAATACTGCGCTCATTTGGTTTCTTCCTTATATTTCTAATTTACAATGCAAAGCAAGAATTGTATTGTCATTGCATCTTACTTTATTGAATACATACTATGCTGCCAATTCGATGCAAGCCTTACACAAAAAACACAAAGCTCAATTTTGCTCAATCGCCTTTTCTCTAACGCTGAAACTGTCTCCACAACCACAGGTATTATCAACGTTAGGGTTAGTAATTTTGAATGTGCTATTCAGTCCATCTTTCACAAAATCAATTTCAGACCCTTGCAAAAAAGGCAAAGCATCTGAAGCAATGATAACTTTGATATCTTGAAATTCGAATAAATGATCATTTGAGTCAAAATTTTCTGCATAATCAAAGATATAAGAATTTCCAGAACAGCCAGATTTTTTAATACCAACACGAAACATAACACCTTGCTTCATTTTTGCAAGCTGCTGATGAATAAACCTTCCGGCATTTTCTGTTAATGTAATTGTCATAGATACATCGCGTCGATAAATTATTTATGCAATTGTTGTTTCACGCATATCGACCAATGGAGCAATATTCGTTTTTGTTTTCATGTTCTTTTGATTATCAACGAGTTCCTGCAAGGTCACAGCGCCGAGGTAATCAAAGATAATTTCATTTAGTTTTGCCCACAAATCATGTGTCATGCATTTGCTATCATTGTGGCAATTTTCTTTACCGCCGCACTGTGTGGCATCGATTGGCTCATCAACTGCGAGAATAATGTCTGCAATAGAAACCTCGTTCAAGTTTTTAGCTAAGCAATATCCTCCGCCAGGCCCTCTCACACTATCGACCAACTCGGATTGACGAAGTTTCGCGAACAATTGCTCCAAGTAAGAAAGCGAAATTTTTTGACGTTGACTGATGTCTGCTAGAGTGACCGGATGGTTGCTTCGTTGTAAAGCAAGATCAAGTAATGCTGTCACCGCAAATCTACCTTTGGTTGTGAGTCTCATACTATGATTACCCCTCTCTCGTTAATAATTACAAAATTTCAGTTGCTCAAATGAAGAGCTACTTAAGAATCTTTCTTTGTTTTTCCTTGTTTTTTAATACCCTATCTTTTTACTCAACTATACAATCTCCCATTAAATTAGTCAACTATATTGTTTAACCCTAAATATAGTAGCGCAGGAACAAAAGCTCTTTTAATTCAATGAAATAAAAAATTATTTCATAAAAAAATCAATGCAACGGTATACTGCTGTCACTTAAATAGTATTAAATTGCTGATGTACTAAGCTGCATTTATTACTAAAAGTGAGATTTACTTCCAATTAAATTATTGTTGCTTAGAAAAGATGGGGTGAGGTATCGAATACATAAAAATAAAACTTGCCGTTGACAAGACCAAAAGGAGAAAAAGTGCAACCGATTACTGTAATGATGGTTGAAACTGATCAAGATCAATCTATAGCGATAGAAGATCTACTCAAAAACAATAAAAAATATATTCAAATATTGAATGAAATTAAAGATGTTGGAAATGATGCAACTGAAGTATCTTTTCAACCAAGAGAAAATTTTGTTGACCGTGCCTTGGCGAAAATAAATCGACTAAATCCCAAAGTTATATTGATCAATGCGAATCAAACCATAGAAGAGTACTTTGATCTATTAATTGCATTGCAATCACAGCGGCCTCCCGTTCAATGTATCTTTGTCATTAATGAATCAACATCAGAAACTTATATTCTCAGAGCGTTAGCCAATGGAGCACAAGGTTTTGTCATGAATGAACTGGCATCGGTCGATTTGATAAAAATCATTAATGCGATTGATCGTGGCGAAATTTGGGCATCCCGTAAAATTCTATCGAAAGCAATGGACATGATTGTTTCATCTTCCCAATCTAACTGCGCAGAGGTCGATCTTGATTCTGCTCGCCAGCACCAATAAACAGACTTTGCTGTGCTGGAAGTCGGTATTATCGGGTCAGGATTTTTTATATTCATGCAGCACTTTTTCTGCACTAAAAAAAAACCTGCTTCTCCAAAACCCTAATTTGGTTTTGCTTGATTATGACTTATCAGGATTTACAGGCCCTCGCTCAATTCAAGAATTGCTGTCAAACGACAAAAAAAACAAAATCATAGTCTCGGGTCCTCATTTATCGGATGAAACTGAATGGAATTTATTTAAAGCGGGAATAAAAGGATACTATCAAGATACCAATTCTCCTGAACAAATTAATAAGGTTATCAACGCCGTTTTGCAAGGAGAATTATGGATACGTCGTACATTGACGCATCGAATTTTAAGGGAATTAATTAAAACAACGCATGAAAAAAAACATAGTGAACAATCCATACAAACTGCAATTGCAGGCTTAACTCATCGCGAACATGAAATCGCTTTACTGGTAGCGCAAGGCGAAAGTAACAAAAGCATTGCACATCAATTAACGATTACTGAGCGCACCGTGAAAGCACACTTAACAGAAATCTTCAAAAAATTGCGTGTGACGGATCGCGTCAAAGCTGCGCTCATTATCAAAGATTTCATGCAATCACGATAATTTTTAAAAATAACTATTCATACTAAGGAACTAAAAATGATCAAACAAACCGTTCAAACTGCAAATGCGCCACAAGCCATAGGTACTTATTCTCAAGCAATTCGAGTTCGCACTGGCGGAGATACGGTATATCTTTCTGGACAAATTGGACTGGATCCAAACACGATGCAAATGGTAGAAGGTATTGATGCGCAAATTCGCCAAGTATTCGCTAATTTACAAGCCGTGGCAGCTGCGAGTGGCGGCGATCTTGGCGACATAGTCAAATTAAACATCTTTTTGACCGATTTGGAGAATTTTGCACTGGTGAACGAAATCATGGCAAAGCATTTCGTCCAACCCTATCCTGCACGTGCCGCAGTGGGAGTAAAAGCTTTGCCACGTGGTGCTTTAGTGGAAATGGATGCGATTATGATCGTACAAGGTTAATAACGAAAAAAGACTATTTCATCCTCGCGTCATTCATTAAGAATACTCTCTGAATAGATTCACAATTGTAATGACGAGTCATAATGGCATTCCTGAGAAATTATCTCGATTAGGCATCAAAAGTACGTTAGATTTAATTCTACACTTACCCATTCGCTACGAGGATGAAACACATTTATTTCCAATCGCAGAGATATTGCAAGGTCAGACTGTTCAAGTAGAGGGAGTTATTACGCACAATGAAGTGATAATTCGTCCTCGCAGACAACTGGTGTGTAAAGTCGAAGATGATAGTGGCATGATAGTGATGCGGTTCTTGAACTTTTATGCCAGTCAAATCAAGTCCTATGCAGTCGGTAAACGTGTCCGATTGATGGGGGAAGTACGCGGTGGTTTTTGGGGGATGGAAATGGTACATCCCAAGTGCCGCATGGTTCAACAAGGAGAAACCCTAGCCGAAACATTAACTCCCATCTACCCAACCACAGCGGGTCTAAACCAAAAGACGCTGAGTAAACTGATTGCTCAAGCTTTACTCGATGCTCAGCAAGCACAGATTTTATTGGAAACATTGCCCGAATTTATCACCAAAAAACATGGCTTAGCAGGCCTATGGGATAGTATCTCAATCTTGCATCATCCGCCCCCCGATGTGTCACTGGAAACATTACAATCGCGAACACATCCAGCGTGGCGACGCATTAAATTTGACGAACTGTTAGCGCATCAGTTATCGATGCGATGGCATTATCGGCAACGGCATTCCAACAATGCACCGATGTTACCGGCAAAAAACCAACTCATTCCTCAATTTTTGGAGCAGCTACCGTTTTCCTTGACCGCATCACAAAACAAGGTGATTGCAGAAATCAATCAAGATTTGTCACGACATTATCCCATGCATCGCTTGCTCCAAGGAGACGTCGGCAGCGGCAAAACGGTTGTTGCCGCAATGGCGACATTACAAGCAATAGAAAATGGATACCAAGCCGCAATCATGGCGCCCACAGAAATTCTTGCGGAACAACATTTTGACAAGCTCTCGACTTGGTTTACTTCACTCGGTATTCGTGTTGTTTTGTTGTCGGGTAGACAAACTAAAAAAGAAAAGCAGATTGTGTTGGATGAGATTGGACAGGGAACAGCACAACTTGCAATAGGAACGCACGCGCTCTTTCAAGAGCACGTCATATTTCATCAACTTGGTTTAGCCATTATCGATGAGCAACATCGCTTTGGTGTACAACAACGTTTAGCACTGCGACTTAAAGGCAAAGACTCAAATATCTTGCCTCATCAACTGATGATGACTGCGACGCCGATTCCACGCACACTTTCAATGAGTTATTTTGCCGATCTAGACGTATCGGTGATCGATGAACTACCACCGAATCGTTCAGCGATTGTAACCAAATTAATTGCTGACAATCGCCGCAATGAAGTTATCGAACGAATACGTAACGTTTGTAAGCAAGATAGGCAAGTTTATTGGGTATGCCCACTCATAGAAGAATCTGAAGCATTGCAACTACAAACCGCGCAACAAACTTATACCGAGCTTGGCAAACTGCTACCAGAGCTGAAAATAGGTTTGGTGCACGGACGGTTACCGACGCAAGAAAAAACAACAATAATGCATGCATTCAAAAAAGGAGACATACAATTGTTGGTTGCAACCACTGTGATTGAAGTAGGTGTCGATGTACCCAATGCATCGTTGATGGTTATCGAAAACGCGGAACGTATGGGTTTATCGCAATTACATCAGTTGCGCGGCCGGGTAGGGCGCGGATCGGAATTGAGCACTTGTATTCTCATGTATCAACAACCGCTGTCAGAAATTGCTCGTCAAAGACTCAAAATTATTTTTGAACATAACGACGGTTTTGAAATTGCACGACAGGATTTGCATTTGCGAGGCCCCGGGGAATATCTGGGAGCGCGACAAAGCGGTATGCCGATGTTACGTTTTGCCGATTTGGAACAAGATAGTGACTTATTGACGACCGCACACGCAACTGCTGATGAAATGTTAGATCAATATCCAGAGTTTACAGAAAAGCATATCGAACGTTGGCTAGGAGAAAAAATTGCGTTTCTTCGCGTTTGAATAGCTCGACATAGTTGAAAAAAAGATAAATACATATCTTTACTCATTGAGTATTAATAGAGTTTCCAACAAGAAACAATATCACTAATTTACACAATTGATAGCCTGATGTGTAAATTTATCAGAATTGGACAACGACACCGCTGAATGAGAAGCAGCGCGCTGAAAAAGTAATGCTGTATGTTCACGCAAATATACCGTTCGCTGCCCTTTCAGAGCTGCTCTGCTAGCTTCTGTCAGCAATAAAGTTCCTCGTCCTTCACCGTCCGTGGTCACTAACCCAAACGCAATAAGTTGACGAAATACTGAACGCCAAGCCTTTTCAGACAAGTCTTGGCCAATTGCAAAAGTACTCAATCGATCGTGCTGCCATTCTTTGACACGTGCGGTCAGATTGCCACGCAACACATCTATCAGATGCCCTGCGCCAAACATTTGCCCTGTTCGATACACACACGAAAGAGCTTTTTGTACTTCGATGGTCGCATCCCATACTTGGGGTGGTTGCAAACAAATATCACAATTTCCACATGGTTCTGTTTCCGTATTTTCCCCAAGATAACGCAGCATCTGTATACGTCGGCAGGTAGTGCTTTCACATAGCAATAACATCGCCTCAAGTTTTTTGATTGAAACTTGCTTAAACTTAAATTGCGTCTGGGATTGTTCAATCATGCGCCAATGTTGAATGACATCGTTTAATCCATATGCCATCCAGGCATTTGCCATGCGCCCATCACGACCCGCCCTGCCCGTTTCCTGATAATAACCTTCGATGCTTTTCGGTAAATCAAGGTGCGCAACAAACCGTACATTGGGTTTATCAATACCCATACCGAAGGCAATAGTAGCTACCATAATGACGCCATCTTCACGCAAAAACTTCTCCTGATTCAACTGGCGCTGTTGCATTTCCATGCCCGCATGATAAGCCACTGCTTGCATGCCTTGATTCACCAACCATTCCGTTATTTCTTCAACTTTCTTACGCGAAGCGCAATACACGATTCCGGCTTCTCCTGCATGTTGCGCATGAATAAAACCCAATAATTGCTCTCGGCCATTAGCTTTATCGATGACTTGGTAGCGGATGTTGGGGCGATCAAAACTATCAATAAAAACTTTGGCATTAGTTAACTGTAATTTTTCAATAATTTCTTGACGTGTATCAAGATCCGCTGTTGCCGTCAAAGCAATACGCGGCACATGTGGGAAACGTTGGTGCAACACAAATAATTGGCTATATTCAGGGCGAAAATCATGCCCCCATTGCGAGACACAATGCGCTTCATCAATGGCAAATAATGCAATCGGTATCTTTGCCAAGACACGCAAAAAACGCGGCATTAAAAGCCGCTCTGGCGCGACATATAACAGATCATATTGTTGTGTCAGTAAGTTTTGTTCGACCAACGTGGCTTCTTCGAACGATAAAGACGAGTTCAATGCCGCAGCGCGCACACCAATTTGTTTCAATCCATTCACTTGATTTTGCATCAGTGCAATTAACGGTGAAACAACGATTGCGACACCAGGACGTAGCAGTGCCGGAATTTGATAGCACAAAGACTTACCACCGCCGGTCGGCATTAAAACGAGACAATCGTCCCCTGCAACGACATGATCGATGACTTCTGCTTGCTGTCCACGAAAAGCGGGATAGCCAAATATTTTTTTGAGAGTAGTTAACGCCTTAGACATTCAGATCAGCAATCTAGCACTATTTTTCTTCCAAAATGACGATTCAAATAACGGTTTGTTAGCAAATTCATCTTAAAATCCCAATCAATCCACGTAACAATCATGTCCTACTGGATATTACAGCACTCCTTTTATCACGGCACGAGTTTGTTGCAATAAAAAGGCGGTTTTCATAGCGGTATTGTGCAGAATGATACGTATAAAAATCATTTAACTTGCTGTACTGGTATAATTCTGTTTTTTTAATTTTTTGTTGATGAATCACAAAGCCCTCTGGAGAAAAAAATGGCTGTAGCTGATGTTTTGAAATTAATTCAAGACAATGATGTTAAATTTGTTGATCTGCGATTTACTGATACCAATGGCAAAGAACACCATATCACGGTACCGGCGCATACATTTGACGCAGACAAATTTGAAGATGGTCATCCATTTGATGGTTCATCAATCGGTGGTTGGAAAGGCATTCAGGCTTCTGATATGTTGCTGATCCCAGATCCAGAAACAGCCAACATGGATCCCTTCATGGATGAACCGACCTTATTCGTTACCTGTGATGTGGTGGAACCCGCTGATGGGAAAGGCTATAACCGCGATCCTCGCTCACTCGCCAAACGCGCGGAAACCTATTTAAAATCCACTGGTATCGGTGATGTAGCTTACTTTGGTCCAGAACCTGAATTTTTTATTTTTGATTCGGTTCGTTGGCACATCAATATGTCGGGATGCTCGGTAAGAATCGATTCCGAAGAAGCTGCTTGGAGTTCCGGTAACAAATATGACAGCGGCAATACCGGACATCGTCCGGTGATAAAAGGTGGATATCTACCTGTTCCCCCTGTTGATTCACTGCAAGATATTCGCTCTGCGATGTGTCTTGCATTAGAAGAAATGGGTATTGGAGTAGAAGTGCATCATCATGAAGTCGCTACCGCAGGTCAATGTGAAATCGGCACTAATTATAGTACTTTGGTCAAACGCGCCGACTGGAGCCAAATTCTTAAGTATGTAGTGCATAATGTGGCGCACTCCTATGGCAAAACAGCTACCTTCATGCCCAAACCCATCGTAGGAGATAATGGATCTGGCATGCATGTCCATCAATCTATTTGGAAAGAAGGTAAAAATCTTTTTTCAGGTAACGGCTATGCCGGCTTATCCGAATTAGCGCTTTACTATCTAGGCGGCATTCTTAAGCATGCCAAAGCGCTCAATGCCATTACCAATCCTGGCACTAATTCCTACAAGCGTTTGGTTCCTGGGTTTGAAGCACCTGTTAATTTAGCTTATTCCGCTAGCAATCGCTCGGCCGCAATTCGTATTCCGCATACCAGCAGCCCGAAAGGACGCCGTATAGAGGTACGTTTTCCAGATCCGATGGCTAATCCTTATTTGGCTTTTAGCGCATTAATGATGGCTGGATTAGATGGCATACAAAATAAAATCCATCCTGGTGATCCGATGGATAAAAATTTATATGACTTACCCCCTGAGGAAGCGGCAAAAGTACCCAATGTTTGCGCTTCACTGGATGAAGCACTCGATTGTTTGGATAAGGATCGTGATTTCCTGATACGAGGCGGTGTTTTTTCCAATGACATGATTGATGCATACATCCAATTAAAAATGGAAGAAGTCACTCGCTTGCGCATGACAACGCACCCTGTCGAATTTGAGCTTTATTACAGTTTGTAATAATTCGGTTGACAATTTTTACTTTACACCCGAGAAGAATGGTATATTAATTAAACGGTTGCATTTATTTCTACAATATCTTTATTAACGATAGTAACGATAATATGCGCGACATGAAAATTAGAAAATTATCTCTCATTTTCGTAACAATACTGCTAGTATTCTTGTCCAGCACAGTAGTTGGCAAAGATATCTATAAGTTTGTCGACAAAGACGGTAATATTACTTTTACCAACCGTCCCGTTCGCAATGCGCAAAGAATTAATATTGCATCTTACTCTAGGAATTCGGGCACGGTTATCACACAAAGATCCTCTACCGCATCAACGTCTACAGCATCAGCGCCGAGCGTTAGAAACAATACTCAAAAAGAGCGTGATGGCACGCGGCGCCAAATTTTGGAAAAAGAATTGCATAGCGAAAACAAATTGCTTTTTGATACGCAACAATCATTGTCACAAATGAGTAAAAATGACGAAAATTTCCAAGATGACAAGGCTGTTCAGCTGAAAAATAAGCTCTACCTGCATCAGCGAAATATTTCTGCCCTAAAAAAAGAACTTTCTAAGTGATAGTTTAAAAAGTTTCTTATAGTCCATGAGTGTCATGAAAAAAATCAAATCCTCCTTGTTTTTTTTGTCGATAAGTACCCTATTTTCGATTAACTCAGCACAAGCCACTATTTACAAACACGTCGATAAAGACGGCAAAGTTACTTACTCCAATGTACCTTCGGCCAATGCAAAACAATTGAATCTGCCTCCCATTGTGGTCATGCCGCCCTCAACCAATTCGAGCGGCGCCGAAGAGCGTATTCTCCAGCGCAGAGAATCGATGAAATTTGAAGAGCACCGTAGTCAATTAGCAACTAAGATTACGGAAGAAGAAAAACGCCTGAATGAAGTCAGAGAAGAATATAAAGACGGGGTTCCTGATCGATTGGGCAGCGAGCGTAATTATCAACGTTATATCGATCGGGTCGAACGTCTAAGACAAGAAATACAAGAACGCGAAAAAAATCTCGGCGCATTACGCGCTGAAATGCAGACTTTAACCGAGAAAAAACCTGAACCGTCAAAAGTTACTCCTTAATTTTAAACTCCACAATGACGGGCGCGTGATCTGAAGGACGCTCCAATTTTCGCGGTTGTTTATCGATACTGCATGCCGAACAATGTTTCGTCAGCACATCGCTAATTAGAATGTGATCAATGCGCAACCCTCGGTTCAGTCGAAAAGCCATCATGCGATAATCCCACCAAGTATACGATTTCTCAGGTTGTTCAAACAAACGAAAACTGTCTTTTAACCCTAAACCAATCAAATCATTCAGCGCATCTCGTTCAGGTTGACTGCACAGCACTTTGTCACGCCAAGCATCAGGGTCATACACATCACGATCTTCTGGAGCAATATTAAAATCCCCCAATACAATCAATTGTTCATAACGTATCAGCTCCTGCTGCAACCATTGTTTAAGCGCGGTTAGCCATTGCAATTTATACTGATATTTAGCTGATTCCACCGATTCGCCGTTTGGCACATAAACACACACCACACGTAAATCTCCATAGGTCGCAGAAATCACTCTTTTTTGTTCGTCAGAAAACTGTGGGATATCTAAAATCCTATCATTTCCTGCTAATTTGCTAAGAATCGCTACGCCGTTATAGGTTTTCTGACCGTTAAATAAACAGTGATAACCCAACGCGTTAATGTCATGCAATGGAAAATGATCGTCAATCAATTTAGTTTCTTGCAAACATAAAATGTCCGGTTGATGATTGTTCAACCAGTCGATTACATGAGGCAATCTCACTTTTAATGAATTGACGTTCCAAGTCGCGATCTTCATAAGCTTTATGAATAAATTGTAACAATTCGATAGACTAACAGATTTATCATGACATAATAGTCTCTTCAACCTCTACCGGCTGAGTTTCTCAAAGCATGCAGGTGTTGACAATCGTTAAGCCCTTCGATAGTCTTTTTCTACATGATTAACATGTGGGCGTGCATTTATGGAATACAAATTGCGCTCTGCTAAGTAAAAACTGGAAAACCACAACGGTTTCCTGATTCAATGTGTCGTTACGTTTTCCAACTGTCATAAGTAAATTTATCAGCTTCAATTTAGCACTAACAACAAAGAGAAATCGCATCAACATAAAAAGGAGAAATATATGCAACTCAAAGGATCAAAAACTGAAGGAAATCTGAAAGCCGCGTTTGCGGGAGAATCTCAAGCAAATCGCCGTTATCTGTATTTTGCAGCTAAAGCCGATGTAGAAGGACAGAACGATGTCGCGTCAGTATTCCGCTCCACGGCAGAAGGCGAAACCGGACACGCGCATGGTCATTTGGAATATCTCGAAACCTGTGGCGATCCAGCAACTGGCATGCCATTCGGTTCAACACGGGAAAATCTGAAAACAGCGATCGCCGGCGAAACGCACGAGTATACCGACATGTATCCCGGCATGACGAAAATTGCGCGTGAAGAAGGTTTTGATGAAATCGCCGATTGGTTTGAAACTCTGGCCAAAGCTGAACGCTCACATGCCAATCGTTTCCAACGTGCATTGGATGGTTTAGCCGATTAAATAAATCCATTCCAACATATTCAAACTAAGAAAGATTCGTTGCATCGTTTGCAACGAATCTTTCAATCAGAATAATTTTGCCAAAAAGATAATAAACTATGGCATCTCGTGAAGGTAGTCTCGAAGCCCCAAAACGTCATCCGGTCGATTGGAAAAATGCAGATTTTTACAATCCAGAAAAATTACAGCAAGAAATGGAACGTGTCTTTGACATATGTCATGGCTGTCGCCGATGCGTCAATCTCTGCACCGCTTTCCCACGGCTTTTTGATTTGATCGATGACGGTTCTACCGGTGAAATCGATGGCGTAGAAAAAAATCGCTTCCAAGAAGTAGTCGATCGCTGTTATCTGTGCGATATGTGCTTCATGACCAAATGTCCTTATGTACCGCCTCACGAATGGAACATTGATTTTCCGCATCTCATGTTACGTACCAAAGCAGTTAAGTATCAACAATCGGGTGCCGGTTTTCGCGATAAATTACTTTCTAGTACCGATTTGATGGGCAAAGTCGCAGCCAATCCCGTTATCGCACCAACGATCAACACATTAAATAAAACACCACTGGCTCGTAAAGTACTGGATAGCACACTGGGCATACGTTCCGAACGAAAACTTCCGGAATATACTGCACATCAATTTCGTTCCCATGCGCAATTGAACGATCGCTTCACCGTTAAAGATGGCAATAAAACTCCCGGGAAGGTAGCCATTTACGCAACGTGCTATATCAATTACAACGAACCCGGCATTGGTCACGATTTATTACGAATCCTTAAGCATAACGAGATTCCAACTCGCTTAGTTGAGCAAGAAGTATGCTGCGGCATGCCCAAGCTCGAATTAGGTGATCTGCAAGCTGTGGAAGCTCTGAAAAATCAAAATATTCCACACTTGTTAACAATGGCTCAGCAAGGTTATGCCATTATTTCCGCAGTTCCATCCTGTGTTTTGATGTACAAACAGGAGCTGCCATTATTGTTTCCTGAAGATATCGCGATTCAAACTGTCGCAGCCGCAATGTTTGATCCGTTTGAATATTTGTGGCTTAGAAATCAAGACAATTTGCTGAAAACAGATTTCAAACAATCGTTAGGTAATGTTTCATATCACATTCCCTGCCATCAACGTGTGCAAAATATTGGCAAAAAAACTCGCGATGTATTGCAATTAATACCAGGAACAAGCGTGAATAGCGTCGAACGTTGTTCCGGACATGACGGCACTTGGGGCGTCAAAAGTGAATACTTTGCCGATTCGATGAAAATCGGGCGCCCGGTCTTCAAACAAATGAGTGCGCCAAATCCAGATTATATTAGCTCGGATTGCGCTATCGCCGCACGCCATATAGAGCAAGGTATTTGTGAAAATCATTCCGGCAGCAAAGCGAAAAAGTTACATCCATTGAGCTTATTGCGTTTAGCGTATGGCTATGATGACCATCAATGCAGCATTCCAAATTTGCAGGTTTTACCGACTAATTCCGTTGATTTAGAGGACAAAGTATGAAGCGTATTACGCGTGATAGCCTGTTAACACTCGAAGCCTACGCAAAAATACGCGATGATTTTCGACAGCAACTGATAGCACATAAAAAACCACGAAAAATTGCGCTAGGGAACAATGTAACCTTAATTTTTGAAGATGAGTTAACAATTCGTTATCAAATTCAAGAAATGTTACATGCTGAACGAATTTTCAAAGAAACAGAAATCATTCATGAACTCCAAACTTATACGCCACTGGTTCCAGACGGGTGCAATTGGAAAGTAACGATGATGATTGAATATCCCGATCCGGAGGAACGTGCAAAAAAACTAGCGCTTCTGTTAGGGATTGAAGACCGGGTATGGGTTCAGATCGGTGAATTCGAAAGTGTTTTTGCAATCGCTGATGAAGATATCGAACGTGAAAATTCTGATAAAACTTCGTCAGTGCATTTTTTACGTTTTGAACTGATGCCCGAAATGATTCAAGCATTACGCCAAAATGCCACGTTACGCATGGGCATCGATCATCCGGCTTATTCCGTATCTGTTGATAGCATCCATTCCGAAACTCGGGCATCACTGTTAAATGACTTTACCGACGCATGAAATCACTGGTCATACTAATCGGCATTCTAATTCTGACGGGCTGCGCCAACAAAACTTTCAAAGATCAGTTTGAAGACGAAAAAACTTGGGCTGAGCGTGCAACACAATTACCCACATATCCTGATACCCGAAGCTTATTGGAATTTGATGTGAGTAGTGGCGCCATTACTGATAATCAGTATCTCATCGATCCTGCTTCCATTAGTGTCGGTGAAGATGGCGTAATTCGCTTTACCCTGGTCGTTAAATCCTCTTCGGGTGCATTAAATATTAGCTATGAAGGCATACGTTGCTCAACAACTGAAAGAAAACTGTATGCACTGGGTCGTGATGACAAAACATGGGCACAACCACGCGTATCAGAATGGGAAAAGCTGACCCTTGTTCGACAATTTTTTGCGCAGCGTGAGCTCGCCAAAAATATTTTCTGCCCCAATAGACAAATAGTCCGCAACAGCGAAGATGCTATTCACGCATTAAAATCTGGTTATCATCCGAGCATGCCGCGTTGATAAAACAAAACCGCATACGCAGTATTATTACGTTTCAAATAGAACGTTCATCAACGCGTCATGTCTAAACGTGCACTCTTACTCACCAATCATTTAATTCAATCATGAAATATCACTTCACGACCCAATTGCTCAGCCCCATTAGTTTTATCGGTATGCTTTTGTTCACGTCTGTATCTCATGCGTTACCCGAAGAATGCTCAACATTTACTTCCCCCGCGACATATCTTGATACCACTGGATTGGTGTGCTTACAAAAGGTAACGATGATTGATCCGGCTGATACCAGCATATACAAAGGAACCTTACAATGGCTCGGCACTAGCAATCCAGACCAAAGCAATTTATTTCAACTGACTAGTATTGAATTGGATACCGCTGCAGAACCCAGCGGCCCCACTTATACTTCTGCGACAAGAATTTTAAATATTCCCAAAGTTGATATTCCTAAACAATTCGGGACCGAACGCTATAACGTAAGCTTAAATCTTCTACCAGATAGTGGATCCATTTTTCAACTCAATAATGTTTCAATTTATATCCGCCCAGATTATTTAGTAGGCAGAGACTGGAAGCCTTACGGCATGCTTTTAGCCAATGAACGCCGTGCAGTCGATTTGCTTGGCAAATCATTGCCATACATGCAGTTAGCTGATTTAGTGTACAACTTCGACAACACTGTTCTGGGTTCTTGGAAATTAATCCAAGCTAACGATAAAAGCTCCGGAATGGCTGGAGGTCTTTATGAAAATCAAAATACCAACCCTAAAGAATTGGCGCTGGTCTTTCGTGGCACGGAAACCTGCAATTTCCCATGCTCCCTGAAAGAAACGGAGGAGCTTGCACGTGATATCGCAGCTGATTCGGCAATTGCTGTAGGAATAGTCAGTGATCAATTTAAAGACGCTTTTAATTTTGCAAGTGACGTAATCGCTCGCTATCCCGGGGCTAAAATTACGGTTGCAGGACACTCGATTGGTGGAGGATTAGCGCAAGCTGTCGGCGCAACATTGGGATTGGAAACGTTCGCATTCAATTCATCTCCGGTTCCCGATCACTTCTTTGATACCTATACGATTACACTTCCCAAAGAAAAAATAGCCGAATTGATTTATGTTATTGCAGATATTCACGATCCTGTCGCAAACGCAGATGAATCGGGCAATCTCTACGTCAATTCTCATCATGTCACACCGTTGATGCAATTTAATTTTTCCACAAAAGAAGTGTTGCCGGCAAAAGCCGTGAATTTAAATAAATTACGTTTTGATCGTCATGGCATTGCGGAGCTTTATCAAAACTCATCCGCTTTGATCAATCTTTATGTCAGTGGATGGTAGTTTTCTAAGTCCTTGGACTGATATGGGTATGGACATGACTATTTCCATCGTGCCCATGTGAAACCTCTGAAACTTCAATTGGTATGATATGCAATTTTCCGTGCCGAACGCCGCTTTTCGCTATCACTTTATTAGCAAAACAGCGCACGTCTTGAATAGTGCCGCGCAAAATGACTACTTCAAGACAATTGTCATGATCCATATGCACATGCATGCTGGAAAGCGTTATATCGTGATGTTCATGATGTGACGAAGTGACCATAGAGGCCAAATCTCGTTCATGGTGATTATAAATATAAGTCAGGGTCGCGATACAGTGGCCTTTGTTATCTTTCTGCAAACGAGAGGTTTCTAGATAGTCACGTACTAAGTCCCGAATCGCTTCGGAACGATTATCATATCCACGCGCTTGAACGATATTGTCAAATTGTTCAAAAAGCTCCTCATCCATTGAAACGGTAAAACGTTCCATAAATCTTCCTTGAAAAGTCTGTGAAATTGAAAAACAACGTTAATTTTATCGAAAAAGTATTGCAACTGCTAATTCATTCCACTACGTCATACTGTAGCATACTAAAAATTGGCGACTAAATTAACGCGAAATGAACGCGATTCAATTGGGTGAAAATGCTTGTCTGCAACTCCCGCTGCTGGTTCGCCTGGTAACCGAGAAGTATAGAAATAATCGATACCATGCCCATGAGTATTGAGAAGATTAAAACCTTGAAGCGTCACACGAACATTATTGTTAATCTTATATCCTATTTGGCCATTGAGCGTTACGGTGTTATTGGATCGCGCACTATTATCTTCAACCAAGGCTCGCTTACCAAAGTAACGCAATTGCATGCTACCAAACAATTTTCCTATATTATCCAGCGTAACCGCTAACTTACCCACGCCATTGATCGCACCTGGAATATGATTGCCCGCTGGATCGAAATCACTAAAACGCGCGCGTGCAAGCGCATAATCAATATCAACCGTTAACCAATCCTTCGGCATATAAAAAGTGGATATTTCAAATCCTTCTCGTTGA
Source organism: Nitrosomonas sp. (assembly GCA_020890945.1). GTDB lineage: Bacteria > Pseudomonadota > Gammaproteobacteria > Burkholderiales > Nitrosomonadaceae > Nitrosomonas. The sequence goes on along the minus strand of JAJHPK010000010.1, from coordinate 1,698 downwards.
CTAGGCCGGCTAGCTACCGTAGTGCCAGCATCCCCAACAAATAACAGCTCTGAAGCCATGTCTAAACGGAACAATGCAAAAGACGCTTGTAATCCAGGAATAATCGCCGAACGCACGCCCACTTCGTAACCGGTTGATCGCACTAACGGTTGAACCGGATTGATGGATTCACCGGTTTTAGGATCTACTCGAGCGGTAGTTCCGCGACCATCGTTACTATGAAACCCGCTGCCATAGTTAAAATAAAATTCAGTTTGTGCCCATGGGCCAAAAATTGCAGCTAATTTAGGATTAGTCATACTGTCATAACTATCTCCTGAATTTTCTTTGTGCACATGACTGTTGACATCAAACCAATAGTAATCAGAACGAATTCCAGCGACCGTGCGAAACTTTTCTAGCCATTGAATGCTGTTCTGATAAAACAAACCAATGCTATTTTGATTGATGTGATCTTTACGTGTCGTTGATAGAGTACGGCGCTCCTTGGTGCTCATTAGCCCGTTATCAATCACATCATTTTGAAATTGCACACCAACCGTATTTTCAACATCAAACCCGGCAATTTTGTTAACCCATGAGTGACTGACGTTCATCGCAGATTGAAAACGCTTATCCACTTGCGAAAACTGGTCACCATTCACGGGATCGTCGAGAAAATAAGTAAAATTGGAAAACAATGCCAAATTGGAATGCAATGTATACAGATTGATATGGGTTAAACCAAAGCGACTGGTATGTTGTAATGCTCCTGAAAGACTGAAGCGGTGAGTTTCTCCGCCATCGCTCGGATCAATTGCGCCCAATCTTGGAACATAACCGCTTTCAACACCTCTTTGCGGTATCTGATCGGTCGCATTCCATTTGGCTCCATATCCCATTGCAGTGATATTAAATTTGGTGGGGCCATTCTCTTGACTATATCGCAATACTCCATTGAATTTTTTATAATTCTCGGGTGTAACCCATGGACCGTCTTTAGTCAGTAATTCAAATGCATAGAGAAAATTCCCTGGCCCCACCTGATGCGATTTAGCCACTAATCCACGCATAAATCCTTGCTGTCCGATTCCATAGGTTGCAATACCTTGCGGTAATTTATCAACATAATTTAAGCTCACTGCACCTGCTGAAGAAAAATCACCTTGACTAGCAAAATAGGGTCCTTTCATATATTGCAGCCCACCGATTAATTCTGGGATCAGAAAATTGGTATCGGCCCAGCCTTGTCCATGCCCGTGCGTGCGTTGATTCACTAACATGCCATCCACGGTAATACGCACATCGGTACCATGATCAAGATTAAATCCACGCAAAAAATACTGATTCGCTTTTCCTTCACCACTATGCTGCGTCACAATTAATCCAGGCACCGATTCGAGTAATTCTCCTGGACGGTAAACCGTGCGCGCATCCAATTGATGCTTGAGAACCGTTCCTTCGTTAGCCGAATTGGCGGTTCCAATGAGTTCTCTGGAATTCGCTTTGACAGTCACTTCGTTCAGAGTTGGAATTCCAGCGGCATTAACTGAGCCGATTGTGTTTAAAGACAGCAACATGCTTGCAACTATTAATAATTCTTTTTTTGTTCTTATTTGTATCAAAGGCAAACTCCCTTGCGCTGATCAAGTTCTTAATAAAGAAACATCATTATTTATATAACTTTCTAAAAAAAAATGAATATTTTCGTATTTACAC
>JAJHPK010000011.1 GCA_020890945.1 Nitrosomonas sp. | reverse complement strand
ATATCCAGCCAAGAAACATGATTGGCAGCTAATAGTGCGCGTGGAATTTCTATTCCCGGTGCTTTCCCATGACAGCGCAACTTAATATTCAGCACTTTCAGTAATCCGCCCGCCCATTTTTTCATCATCCACCGTTGGTAGTGCACCGAAACATGTGGATAAACAAACGATTGAATTATTCCTGAAAGCAAATACCAACTCAAACCAAGCAGTCTAATAGCGCGTAACAACAAGGGTGTTTTTTTGTGCATAGTAAAAGTGTGGATTTAAATGTCACCAATAATATCGTTCTCATTAAGAAAATAATAAAAATACTTTTATTTAATACATCAAGGTGTTAACATTTATTAGTTAATGTTCTTCTTTGAAAAAAAATTGTAACGTATTATAATGAATAAATTAATTTCAGAATAACATAGCGTATCAATGGTAAATTCAAGCAGGTCATTTTTTTGGGGAAATAAAAAATGATAAATTCGAGGGTCTTTTTATTATTCGCCTTATGCTTTTTTATCAATACCGTTTTTGCCTTACCCAATAAACTTGATGTTAAATCTCAAGCGGCGCTGATCTACGATACCCAAAGTAAGCGTATTTTATACGATAAAAACGCTGACAGAGTCATGCCTATCGCTTCCATCACGAAATTGATGGCTGCCATGGTAACGCTGGATGCCCGTTTACCTTTGCATGGAAAAATCACTATCGAGAGTACCGATGTACATAACACCAAGCGCACTGCATCACGCTTGTCGATAGGCAGCACTTATGCTCGTCATGAACTCCTGCGTTTATCCTTAATGTCTTCAGAAAATCGAGCCACGGCCGCGCTCGCGCGGACTTATCCTGGTGGGATGAAAGCATTTATCAATGCCATGAATCTTAAAGCCAAGAAAATAGGCATGCTAAATAGCCGCTTTGCCGATCCGACCGGATTAAATCAAGGCAATGTTTCAACCGCACGCGATTTAGCGAAACTGGTGATCGCTTCGAATCAATACGCAGTCATTCGCGATTTCTCAACGACCGCACAACACCGGGTCGCACGGAAAAATAATCGCGGTCAATTGCAATTTGTTAATTCCAACAGTCTGGTGCGCAATCAAGGTTGGCATATCGATGTTTCTAAAACAGGTTATATCAATGCAGCAGGCCGTTGTTTAGTGATGAAAGCCGATATATCGGGCGACTCAATGGTTATCGTATTACTCAATTCCTTGGGTAAAAACACACGCATCGGTGATGCCAATCGCGTGAAAAAATGGGTCGAAGCCAACCAACCTATTCGCAACAAACAATATAAAGCCAGTTCACATCCGAAAACACCCGCTTATCAACTTGCTAAGTCATAAATTTCAGCGTACTTACTATTCACATAACCGATAAAATAATCAGGATTTAATGGCTCACCGGTAATTTTGACGACTAACTCTTGTGGCGTAAACAATCTGCCCTGACGGTGAATCTCGTCATTCAGCCATTCCCGAATCGGTGCAAAATTGCCGCAAGCAATCTGTTGTTCAATATCTGGAACCTCTTTTAATAACGTGCGATAAAATTGACACGCATACATAGCCCCTAAAGTATACGAAGGGAAATATCCAAACGCGCCACCGCTCCAATGGGAGTCTTGCAACACACCAAGTGTGTCATTCGGCGGCGTAATACCTAAATATTTCCGCATTAATTCATTCCAAATATATGGCAAATCATCGACTTGCATAGAACCATCAAATAATCCCTTTTCGATTTCATATCGTAAAATCACATGAAGAGGATAAGTCACTTCATCGGCTTCGACGCGAATGAAATCGGTTTTGCAAACATTTAAAGCACGATAAAACTGATCAATAGTTATTGCAGAAAAATTCTTAGGGAAAGTCGCTCTAAATAACGTTAAATAATGCGAACAGAATGGCTTTCCTTGCGCAATCATGCGTTCCCAAAACAACGATTGCGATTCATGAATGCCCATCGTCAGCGATTCCGAAACAGGCAAATCGCCTAATTCATAAGGTCTTCCCTGCTCATACAACGCATGCCCCGTTTCATGAACGATAGAATATAACGATTCGACGAAATTACTGGTTTTGTAACGCGTCGTAATTCTCACATCGGTGGGATGACTACCACCACAAAAGGGATGCACAGAAACATCCATGCGGCCGCGATCAAAACTAAAACCGATATCCTGGCTGATTTGCCGCGCCAAGGCTTCCTGTTTATCCAACGCAAACTGCCCTTGCATAAAAGAAGTATCCGGATGTTTGGCGCTATTTTGAATACGACCAATTAGCGGAATCAATTCTTGCTTCAAGCGTTCGAAGGTCGGCGTAATTTGAGCCATCGTGGTGCCACGCTCGAATAAATCAATATTCGCATCATAAGCCTGCAGCTCTGGCGATACGCACTGTGCCCACTCTTTTTTCAGCAACAGAAAATTTTTCAAAACTGGCGCAAAATCTGCGAAACAATTATCTTGCCGTGCTTTTACCCAAATTGAATGTCCTCTTGACCCTAATTCCGCTAACTCTTGCACCAAACGTTTGGGAACCTTGGTTTCTAAATCATAATTACGCTGCGCCTCGCGAATATTGCATTGCTCCGCCTTGCTGAAATATGTCGATGAACCATTATTTAACTGCTGTAAACATTCACCCAATGCTGGATCAGTCATGCGCTCATGAATCACGCCCGCCAAAGCTGAAAGCTGTTTCGCACGGGCTTCACCAGCCCCCACAGGCATTACGACCTCTTGATCCCAACTCAGAGTGCTCATCACGCCATTCAAATGAGTAATTTCTTCTAGTTTCTGCACCAAATGCTGATAATGCTGTTTCATCATTGCCCTATTTCATTTTCCGAATATAAACTGATAGCACTAGGCTATTAAGCTGAGTATCATAGCAACTTTGTTAAAAACATCACAATCGATTACGGATGCTGACATGCTTTGGATAAAATCTCTGCATATTATTTTTATGGTGACCTGGTTCGCAGGACTTTTCTATTTACCCAGGTTATTTGTATATCACGCGATGTGTGAAGACCAACCGGGTAAAGAGCGCTTTAAAGTCATGGAACGCAAACTATACTATGGCATCATGACACCGGGCGCAATTCTGACTATTATTTTTGGCGTTTGGCTATGGTTAGGCTATGGATTTGCTGGCACTTGGCTGCACATCAAACTGGGATTGGTGTTAACGCTGATTATTTACCACTATTCATGCGGTCGCTTTGTTGCCGCATTCAAAAACGACAACAATACACATGGTCACGTATTTTACCGCTGGTTCAACGAATTTCCTGTGCTTGTTTTATTTGCTGTAGTGATATTGGTAGTGGTGAAACCAATTTAATAATTGATCAAAACCAAAACCATAGAAATCAGATTATTGAAGTGTTTTGATTCTTGTAACACTCGAAATTCCATAAAATACCGAAACAGAGATGGAATGTTAGGCAAGGTTGGTTTTTTTGCCCCCCGATACAACCATCGCGCAAAAACTCACTTCCGGACAGTTTTTTGACATGAAGATACAATCAATCAGATAACGATGTTACGTTACCTGATCGATTACACATTGCATTTAATATCCTGAGGAACGGAAATAAAAACTGAAAAGATTAAATGCCACGCAGCAATTCATTGATGCCTGTTTTAGAACGGGTCTTAGCATCCACCTGTTTTACTATCACGGCGCAATAAAGACTGTATTTGCCATTTTCTGCTGGAAGATTTCCTGATACTACCACCGATCCTGGTGGAATACGACCGTAAGTCACTTCGCCCGTATCGCGGTTATAAATTTTGGTGCTTTGCCCAATATAAACACCCATCGAAATAACAGAATTTTCCCCGACAATCACGCCTTCAACAATTTCTGAACGCGCACCAATAAAGCAATTGTCTTCAATGATAGTCGGATTGGCTTGAACGGGTTCCAACACACCTCCGATACCAACACCACCTGACAAGTGCACATTCTTACCAATTTGTGCGCAAGATCCGACGGTGGCCCAAGTGTCTACCATAGTGCCTTGATCAACATACGCACCAATATTGACATACGAAGGCATCAATACCACGTTACTAGCGATAAAAGACCCTTTACGCACAGCTGCGGGCGGCACTACGCGAAAACCACCATCGCGAAAATCCCTAGAGCTGTAATCTGCAAACTTTGAAGGCACTTTATCAAAATAATTAGAAAATCCCCCTTTGATAAAATTATTGTCTTCGATACGAAAAGACAGCAATACCGCTTTCTTGATCCATTGATGCGTCACCCAAACGTTATTGATTTTTTCTGCAACGCGTAGCTTGCCCGTATCTAACAGCGTTAATACCTGGTTAATAGACTCCTTTAGACTCGCCTCCACATTGCGCGGAGTGATATCAGCTCGACGTTCAAAGGCTTCTTCGATAATGCTTTGCAATTCACTCATAGTGTTCCTTAGATGTTGATATTATTTACTTTAAATGACTGATACATTTTTTTATTCGCTGCATCGCTTCCGTGCATTCGGCTAGCGTAGCTACCAGCGCAATGCGAACATGATTGACTCCAGGATTGATGCCATGCGCCTCCCGGCCTAAATAACTGCCTGGCAAAACGGTTACATTATAGTCTTGATAAAGCAGTTTCGTGAATTCAGTATCGTTGATTGGCGTCTCTAGCCAGAAATAAAAACCTGCATCGGGAAGTTGTATAGGAATCGTATCCGATAAGATCTGCATGGCATCAGAAAATTTCTGTGTATACAAACGTCGATTCTCGATAACGTGCACTTCGTCATTCCAAGCCGCGGCACTTGCAGCTTGAGCAACCGGGCTCATAGCGCATCCATGATAAGTTCGGTAGAGTATGAATTTTTCTAATATCGCAGCATCACCAGCCGCAAACCCAGAACGCAATCCCGGCACATTCGAGCGTTTGGATAAACTATTGAATACCACCAAACGAGGAAATCCATGTCGCCCTAAACGCTGTGCGGCATCCAAGGCTCCCAGTGGAGGATTTGTTTCTGAAAAATAAATTTCTGAATAGCATTCGTCCGATGCGATCACAAAACCATAGCGGTCCGACAATTCAAAAAGTTGTCGCCACTCTTCTAAAGTTATGACACGCCCGGTTGGATTGTTGGGCGAACACACATACATCAGCTGCGTATCAGACCAAACTTCTTCACTGATTTGTGAAAAATCAAATTTAAAGTGATTTTTCGCAGTGGTATTAAGAAAAAAAGGCTTAGCCCCAGCCAATAATACAGCGCCTTCATAAATTTGATAAAAAGGATTCGGACACATCACCGTTGCATTGCTTCGAGTCGTATCGACAACCGCTTGAGCAAATGAAAACAATGCTTCTCGGCTGCCAATGACCGGTATCACTTCAGTATCCGAATCAATTTTAGTAATATTAAAACGTTGCTGAATCCAATTTGCCAACGCTTCCCGCAACGAGATAGATCCCAGTGTCATCGGATAAGCGGACAATCCATCCAAATTTTTCGTTATTGCCTGACGGATAAAATCGGGTGTTTCGTGCTTCGGCTCACCGATGTGTAGATTAATTGCTTTTAAGGCATTGTTGCCTTTCACCCCCTCAAGCAATTGCCGCAATTTCTGGAAGGGATAAGGCTGTAAATCATTCAATTTTGGATTCATGACAGAAAACGAATATATCAATCAATGCTGAATGGTAAATAATAATTACCGCACGCTCGAAGATACACTTTTTTAGTAATAAGTTTGGGGTTATATGAGCAGATTATAAAACGCGCAAGAAATATAACCAACAAAAAACCGAAGATACCTTGGACACAGATTTATAACGTACCAATCGATCTTCAGTTTTTTGTAATGATACTGTCAGTCAATGACAGCAAAAAAAGAAATAACCAGCAGTGGATTAATTAATGGTAAAGCAATTTAAAGCTAGGCAAATTCCCGCATCGCAGGAATAGATTGATGCGTTTTTTGCAAGGCAATTTTTTGCCCTAATAACGTGCAAATTTTCTGAAAATCCATACGAACCGTAGCCGGTGTTTGTTTCAAATAAGCAGCAAGCACTCTGGAATCAGTCGTTTCCAATACGAAACACGCTTCCACTAAGCGTTGTAAAGAAGAAGGCAACGTTCTGTAACCATCGATCGAGTCAATTAGCCGCGCCGCATGCATTTTTGCACGCCTCATTTGACCAGATTCGTAGAAAGGTCGAGTACTTCCTCTACGAGATAATGAAACATTGGCAGTATTAGTTTGCAGTTCATCTTGCGATTGTAGGTGATTCATTTAATCCCCTCCTCAGGTAAGTTAAGGATTTTTCTAAGATAGCAGAGATATATGACAAAAATATAACAGAGTCATTGTTAATTTTCTGTGTGCAAACTGTATCCCATCAAAAACAAAACGACAATGCGACAAATTGTCGCTCCTACCGGAAGGTAGTCAAATAGCGATGTTGCAGAAAAAATATTTTTTTATCGCGTTTTCTAAAAATATCACTTGCACGATTTGTTATCCCTGTACAAGGATGATACATTTACATTTCCTTATTCTTCCATTGTAGGAATAAAATGCTCCGCTATGCTGCTGTGCTCATAATAGTGTCATTGTTTTTTTTCGGGAATTATCAAGGATTTTTCTTATCCTCTGCTCATGCACAACGATTGCAAACCGAGTTTGCCGTCAAACAAATTGCACAAGGTTTAAAATTTCCGTGGGGCATGGCATTTCTACCCGATGGAAATATTTTAGTAACGGAGCGGATTGGTCAATTACGAATTGTCTCGCCTAACGGCCAGCTATCCGAACCGATCCAAGGAGTCCCCGATGTGTTTTTTGAACAACAAGGTGGGCTGCTCGATGTTGCGATAGACCCCGAATTTTCAAATAACCGTTTAATTTATTTATCCTACGCTGAGCCTGAAGGCAATAAAGCAAGCACCGCTGTCGCTCGAGCTGAATTGGTGAACGGTCAGCTGAAAAACTTGCAAGTCATTTTTCGCCAGCTCCCCAAAACTATGGGGGGAGTTCATTTTGGCTCGCGTCTAGTGTTTGCGCGCGATGGCAATCTTTTCATTACGTTAGGTGATCGCGGTACCCACGCCGAGGGTGCGCAGCAATTAGATAACCATTTTGGCAAAATTATTCGAATTCGTCCAGACGGTTCAGTGCCGTCTGATAATCCTTTTGTCAAACACTCCAATGCAAAACCAGAAATTTGGTCTTATGGTCACCGTAGCGTGCAAGGCGCCACCATTCATCCTAAGACTGGAGAATTATGGATTCATGAACATGGTCCTAAAGGCGGCGATGAAATCAATATTCCTCAAGCCGGTAAAAATTATGGTTGGCCGAAAGCATGTTACGGCTCTCATTATGATGGAACACCGATAAAAGACGAGCATGCCGAACAAGGCTTTGAAGAACCGATTCATTATTGGACTCCATCCATCGCCCCATCTGGAATGGCGTTTTATACCGGCAATGATTTTCCTAACTGGCGTGGCAGTTTGTTTGTCGGAGCGCTTGCTGGCAAGCACGTTGCGCGATTAACCATTGACAACAATAAAATTACATCAGAAGAACAATTACTTGCAAATACTACCCGCTTTCGTAACGTCAAACAAAGCCCTGATGGAACACTCTATTTACTGACCGATGAAGCGAATGGCAAATTACTAAAAATCGCACCGAATGCAAAATCTCAATAATTATTGAGTTGTCACAATAAGTTCACACAGTCGATAGCGGTAATCCTTTAATATGGGCGGTTTTGCTAAGCTAATGTGGTAAGTACGCATTACATTCACTATCATTTAATTCCAATTATTCCTTACATTGATGGATATCACCGATCTAAAAAACCCGTCGCTCTATATTAACCGTGAGTTAAGTCTATTAGAGTTCAATCGCCGAGTCATTGAACAAACCAAAGATGAAAACCTACCGTTGCTGGAAAGATTGCGTTTTTTATGTATCGCCAGTACTAATTTAGACGAATTCTTTGAAATTCGTGTGGCCGGGCTGAAACAACAAGCGAAATATGGTTCAACCCAAACTGGACCTGATAACTTATTACCGGCTGAAGTATTGACGCGTATCAGTGAAACTGCCCATCAATTCGTCGAAGAGCAGTACCACGTATGGAATGAAATGATGATTCCCGCACTGACGAAAGATAAAATCCGTTTACTTCGTCGCTCGCAATGGAAACCTTTATCCAGCCGCTGGATTCATCGCTATTTTAGAAATGAAGTATTACCGGTTCTCAGTCCAATCGGTTTAGATCCGGCACACCCTTTTCCAAGAGTTCTTAATAAAAACCTGTATTTTATTATCTCTTTGGATGGCAAAGATGCATTTGGCCGTGAATCTGGGCTTGCTATCGTACAAGCCCCCCGCTCTCTTCCTCGCATTATCCAAATTCCTGCCAAATATAGTGGTGGAAATCATGATTTCATTTTGCTATCTTCCATCATTCACGCCCATGTCAGTGATTTATTTCCGGGCATGAACGTAACGGGTTGCTATCAATTCAAGGTAACTCGGGATAGCGATTTGTTCATTGATGACGAAGAAACGGATGATTTGTTACGCGCTTTGGAAGGTGAATTGCCATCTCGCAGATTCAGTGATGCAGTACGACTTGAAGTCGCCGATAACTGTCCTGATGAATTAAGTCGGTTCTTGTTACAAAAATTCGAATTAAAATCCGATGATCTTTATCAGGTCAATGGCCCCGTTAATCTTGGTCGACTGATGGCTATTTGTGATTTGGTCGATCGGCCGGAACTAAAATTTCCGGGTTTTACCCCAGAGATTCCTCGCCGTTTGGTTAAAAATACGAGTATTTTTGAAACCTTGCACAATGGTGACATTTTATTGCACCATCCTTTTCAATCATTCGCCCCGGTCATTGATTTTATTCGCCAAGCAGCAACCGATCCCAACGTTTTATCCATCAAGCAAACGCTTTATCGTACGGGCACCGAATCAGTTGTAGTCGAAGCGTTAAAAATTGCCGCTCGCGCAGGTAAAGAAGTGACTGTTGTGATTGAATTGCGCGCTCGTTTCGATGAAGAAGCCAACATCGAATTAGCCAGTGAATTACAACAAGCTGGCGCGCACGTGGTGTATGGTGTGGTTAATTACAAAACACACGCCAAAATGATTTTGGTGGTGCGCAGAGAAGGCCGAACCCTTCGCCGCTATGTACATTTAGGTACCGGAAACTATCACGCCAGAACCGCACGCTTATATACCGATTATGGCTTATTAACGAGTGACAAAGCCATTGGCGAAGACGTTAATAAATTATTTCATCAACTTACCGGTTTAGGCAGAGCCGGTCGGCTCAGAAAACTATTGCAATCCCCCTTTACTCTACATAAAGGAATTCTCGCTTATATTGAAAGAGAGATCAGCTTAGTCAGTGAAGGTAAAAAAGGTTGGATCATTGCCAAAATGAACGCGTTAGTTGATCCCGAAATTATCATGGCACTGTATCGTGCCTCACAAGCTGGCGTAAAAATAGATTTGATCGTGAGAGGTGTCTGTTGCTTACGACCAGGAGTCAAAGGGGTATCGGAAAACATCACGGTGCGTTCTATCGTCGGCCGTTTTCTCGAGCATACGCGCGTATTCTATTTCCATAATGATGGCGAAGAATTGCTCTTTTGTTCCAGTGCGGATTGGATGACACGCAATTTACATCATCGCGTAGAAGTCTGCTTCCCGATTGAAGAAAAACGTACCAGTGACAGCGTTATTGAATTAGGGCTGCTGAATTATCTTTCGGATAATACGCAAGCGTGGGTATTGCAAAATGACGGTTTTTACAAACAATTAAAACCCGGTACGCACAAACCTCGCTCCGCACAACAGTTATTGTTGGAATATTATTGTCGTTAAAATGTAAGAATTCCTAGGGTTGTTTACAGCATTTTTTCGGAGATAGGCGTATCGCTTTATCGCAACAATCACCAAAAGTCCCAGTTACCCGTTGAAATAATCCAAATACCCAACATGCCATTGGTAACAGCATGCGCAATAATCGCAGACCACAAAGTACCACTGCGCATGTACAAAAAACTATAGATCATCCCCGCTAATAACCCAGCAAACCATAAACTATGCGCTACAGCAAAAAGAATAGCCGTGATGCAAAAGGCCTTGATACCGACATGCATAGGATTGATCGTCAGAAATTCCGGGTGACAAAGCCAACGCATTAAAAATGATCGCCAAAACAGTTCTTCCATCACCGGCACAATTAATGTTGCGCCGATGAGTCGACTCCCCGCTAATAACCAATCAATTTCATTATTCTCACGCGGATCAAAAGCGACTGACTCACCCATCACCATCCAATTTGCTGTAAAGGTTAATCCAAGCAATAAACACGACAACACCAGCAACGATGGCGGCAATCCATGTGCGCCAATCAACCTCAACAGGCCATTGTAATTCGTGATAAGACTTGCGAAACCACCATAACAAACTCGCCACAACTGCTATTTTTGCAACATACAATAAGCGCAATTCATTGGCATCCCATCCCCATTTGAATAACGCATCTTCCAACTTAAGGTACTCAGTCGCTCAAAGAAATTCCCAATCGGTCTAAGGTCACATTCTTGAGAAATGATGCCTATACCATAGGACAAAAATCACAGAATAAGACTATATATTTTTTGAAACAATTCTGAAAAAATGGCATTGAAACATGGTTCAACTATTTATTTATATTAATAATTGTGTAACCTTTATGTTACAAATATTTTCTTTTCTGTTTTTTTTCTGGGAATTTTATCATGACACAGGTTTTTGATTTAGCAACACTCAATGGCAGTAATGGTTTTAAGATAAATACCTCTCTTTTGGGTGGTAGTGATGCAGGAGATGTGAATGGGATAAGTGGTGCAGGAGATGTGAATGGGGATGGTTTCGATGATATTGTCATTGGCGATAAGGGAACCTCAAATTATGGCTCAAGTAATGTAATTTTTGGTAAAAATACGCCATTTAGTGCAACATTTGATTCATCGACACTCAATGGTAATAACGGTTTTCAATTAATTCGCGACGTTTATGGAGCAAATCGGACAACCACAGCAGGGGATTTTAATGGCGATGGTTTCGATGATTTGCTGATTGCTGGGACTACTTATACCGCGTTTAGTGCCTCTATTTTCTTTGGTAAAGGCGCAGGTTTCAGTGGCACCCAAAGTTTAAGTACTGCTTTGCAGGACAAAAATACCGGCATCAGTATTGTTGGTTTAGAAAGTGAACACAACAATAATGAAATTACCGTAAGTAGTGCAGGCGATATCAATGGTGACCATATTGACGATATTATCCTAGGTCTATATGGAGGTTATTATGAAGGTGAGAGCTATGTAGTATTTGGTAAAAGTAGTTTTGCCAGTAACAGCATCAATGTCCAAACATTGAATGGGACGGATGGTTTTCGTTTGCATGGTGTCTACGGCGGCATTTACAGACAAGATAATTTTGGCCGTTCGCTTAGTGCTGGCGATATCAACGGTGATGGTTATGGTGATTTGATTGTCGGTGCATCATCAGGCGGTAATAACCCAACGTATGGCGGGTCTAGTTATGTCGTATTCGGTAAAGCCTCTGGATTCGCTGCAAATTTAGAAATGACCTCGCTCGATGGTACCAATGGATTTCGCTTGGATGGCATCTCTAAGTATGATTTAGCAGGTCACTCTGTCAGTACTGCGGGAGATATCAATGGTGACGGTTTTGCAGATGTATTGATTGGCGCGCCTCGTAGTGGGGTCATTGGAAATGAAACCGGTTCCGGTTATGTCGTGTTTGGCAAAGCGTCTGGGTTTGATGCGGTGGTAAATTTGGCAAGCCTCAATGGCAGCGATGGCTTTACCATTAATGGCGTGACAGATAAGGATGGATTAGGTAGTTCAGTTAGTAGCGCAGGCGATGTCAATGGCGATGGTTTGGGCGACATACTGATCGGTGCTCCAGGAACCGATTATAATGGTGATTCTTCTGGTTCTGTCTATGTTATTTTCGGCAAATCGACCGGTTTTAACGCCACACTGGATTTGGCTAATTTGGCCGATAATGCCGGTTTCCGTATTGATGGATTAAAAGCTTTGGATGGCTTAGGACGTTATGATAGTAACATCAGTGGCGCAGGGGATATCAATGGTGATGGTTTTGATGACTTGATGGTGTCTCATGGTACAAGGTTTGCTCCGAATGAACATTCGAGTTATGTCATTTTCGGACGCAGTGATTTCTTCTCGGATCCAGAAAAAGTCATTAAAGGCACCAATAAAGGCGATATGCTCGTGGGCACTAAAGCAGCCGAACGTTTTGAAGCGGGTAATGGCAACGATACCCTCATCGGAAAAGGCGGGGCAGATACTTATCTTGCGGGCAACGGCAACGATTACATCCGTATTAGCGATCTGAATTTCAAACTGGTCAATGGCGGTCGTGGTAACGGCGATACATTAGGGATAGCCGCAGTGGATGCGAATCTGGATTTGGCCAAATTTTCTGGAAAAATCATGGGAATTGAAAAGATCTATTTGTATGGTCAATCCGGTAGCGATAGCGGCGTAACGCTTAATGCAACACAATTAAAAGCACTATCCGACACCAGCAATAAACTGATCGTCAATGGCAATCAAGGCGATTATGTGCACATTACCGATGATGGATGGCAAGATAAAGGAATTTACAATAACTTTCACACCTATACCAACGGCGATGCTCAATTGCTCGTGGGTGTCAATGTCATGGTGGAATTCATTTAGAATCATTCTATAATGGGCAGTACGCTGGCATCACTTCGAAAAACAAACTTTCTGAATTTTTTAATGAATACAAGTGTACTGCCCCTGCTCTATCTTCTGTTTTTTGGACATAGCGTTAATCGATTGCGTCAGCTTGAGTCTGGTTGTACATCCAACTGATCAGCCGAAATTGTAACCGTTCAAGATGATATTCTTAAAATAAAAGTTGTAGGAAATTACTGGCTTATCAGTCGTTACGCCAACCATAACTATTATCAACCAATAATTGATTGGTTTCTTTCGGCCCCCAACTTCCCGCGCGATAAGTAGGCATCGGGTTTGAAGCATTTTTGATTTTCCAGTGTCGCAAAATCGGGTCGATCACTTGCCAGGCCATTTCAACTTCATCAAAGCGAATGAATAGCGAACGGTCGGCTTCGATGACATCGAGCAATAAAGTATGGTAAGCATCCAAGCCGTGTTCATTGTTATTGAGAAAATTTGCATCCATTTTGATAACGTGCGTTTCCATGCCCAAACCAGGTTGTTTGGCATGAATCTCGATATTCATGGATTTTTCAGGTTGAATCGATAGCATCATCCAATTCGGGCAAATCGATTCTAAAGGTGTTTCGTGAAAAAGTTGCTGCGGTGGTTGTTTGAAACAAATAGCGATGAATGAAGTTTGTTTAGCGAGTTTTTTACCGGTTCGCAAATAAAATGGAACACCACTCCACCGCCAGTTATCGACATAAAATTTTATTGCTGCAAATGTCTCCGTCGTAGAATCTTTGGGAACATCCTTCTCTTGCAAGTAACCAATAGATTTATTTCCCTCTACACGCCCCGTTGCATACTGCCCACGGATAGCAAATTGATTCACTGCATTCTTTGGAATCGCTCGAATGGATCGTAAAACTTTGACTTTTTCATCCCGTAATGCATCGGCATCCCATGACGCTGGAGGCTCCATCGCAATTACCGCCAAAAGCTGAATTAAATGGTTTTGCACCATGTCGCGCAATGCCCCGGTTTGATCGTAATAATCCGCGCGATTTTCTATTCCCATGGATTCGGCCACGGTGATTTGCACATGATCGATATAATTGCGATTCCAAAGAGATTCGATCATTGTATTCGCAAAGCGGAACACGAACAGATTTTGCACCATTTCTTTACCCAGAAAATGATCAATCCGATAGATCTGTTCTTCTTGAAATGATTGGTGCAATAATTTGTTGAGCATCCGAGCGGATTTCAAATCCTCACCGAAAGGTTTTTCCACCACAATGCGGCTCGCGCCACAAGGCTGATTCAGTTTAGCCAACGCAAGGTTTTTAATGACCGTGGCAAAGACGGTCGGCTTAATCGCCAAATAGAAAACCGTGTGGATGCAAGCCGATTCGCAATGTATGTCATTAGCAAGCCGTTGATAGGCGGGTAAATCATCGAAACTACCTTGGTGGTAACGAAAACGATTGAGAAATTGTGCAAAAAGTTTTTTCTGCTGCGGTGTGCGGGTTTTCTCGTTCACTAAATCTTTTAGTGCCTCGCTGACATGCTGTTGCCACTGTGCTAGCGACCACTCGCGCCGTGCAAATGCTGTAATCGTCATATTTTTTGCCAGACGGCCAGCATTTTCCAAATGAAACAGCGCGGGCAGCAACTTCGTGGCGGTTAAATGTCCGGTCGCACCAAAAATCACTAACGAGCATGGCTGCTTTTCAATAATTTTTTTTCTGGTGCGAGCGATATTATTTCTCCTTGCTATCCTTGATGGCGTGACCACCAAAACCTTGGCGCATTTTGGCTAAAATTTTTGCCGCATAATCATTTTTACCCTGAGAAGCAAAACGCATGGCCAATGCTAACGTCATGACTGGCGTCGGAATACCTTGTTCGACTGACGCCAAAGCAGTCCAACGACCTTCGCCTGAATCACTAACAAAAGGTTGGATACTATCAAGCGACTGATCCTCCGCCAAAAAATCAGCGGATAAATCCAGCAACCATGAACGCACGACACTGCCGTGACGCCACAGTTCTGCAATAGCCGCTAAATCAAGGGAGAATTCCGATTTGTCTTGCATCATGGCAAAACCTTCGGCAAAAGCTTGCATCATGCCGTATTCGATACCATTATGTATCATTTTGACGTAATGGCCTGAGCCGATTGGACCAGTATGCAACCATCCTGTCGTGGGCGTGGGAGCCAGCGCTTGTAGATAAGGTCGCAATCGTTCAGCGGCGGATTTTGCACCGCCGAACATGATGCAATATCCGTTTTCCAATCCCCAAATGCCGCCTGACACACCAGCATCCGCAAATTCGATTGCAAATTCCGCACAGTAGGCCGCGTGTTGTATATCGTCTTTGTAATGTGCGTTACCACCGTCAACGATTAAATCCCCAGGTGACAACAACGGCAGTAGTGCTTTCAGTGCTGTCGCAGTTGCTTCACCGGCAGGAAGCATCAGCCAGATAACGCGCGGAGCTTCAATCGCTTTTACAAAAACAGCATAATCCTCGCAAGCACTATGGCCAGTTTCAGCAGCCAAATCTTGTGTCACGCTGAAAGTGCGATTCATCAACGCTATTTTGATTTGTTTATGGGCAAGGCGCCGCGCCATGTTAGCGCCCATTCGTCCCAAACCGACCATGCCGAAATTCATAAGTCTTGCAGTCATTGAGATTCGAGTAAGCTGTTTGTTAATCGTTTTTTAACACGCATAATGCGCTCCTTGGTTCATCAATGACAAGTCGAATGCTAACTAAAATCTCACACACTCAGTTCAGGAAAAACTGATCGAAAATTCATGAAGATCCAAGCTATGGTTGATCTTTTTTAGTCTCGATCTCATGTTGTTCTAATGATTTTTGCTCGTTAACCGGATTGTCACTTTTATTTGAAGTATTTTTATCTTTACCGCTTATTTTTCCAATGAGTACAAAGAACAGCGGCACGAATAAAATCGCCAAAAAAGTAGCCGCTAACATACCGCCAAAAACTCCGGTACCAATCGAATTACGGCTGGCAGCACCCGCACCCGTCGCAATCACCAGTGGCAACACGCCTAAGATAAACGCCAACGAAGTCATGACGATAGGTCGCAATCTCAACCGAGCGGCTTCCAGCGCGGCATCGGTCAATGAATAACCTGCTGCACGCCGTTGATTAGCAAATTCGACAATCAAAATAGCATTCTTTGCCGCTAGTCCTATAAGAGTAACCAATCCGATTTGAAAATAAATATCATTTGTTAATCCACGCGTCCAAATCGCTAACAATGCTCCCAAAACGCCAAATGGAATAGCAAGAATCACTGAAAACGGAATTGACCAACTTTCATACAATGCTGCCAGCACTAAAAAAACCATTAACAAAGCAAACGCAAATACATAGACCGACTGTCCACTGGCTTTGCGTTCTTGTAACGATATTCCGCTCCAATCGATTGAGTAGCCGCGCGGGGTAAGAATCTCGTCAGCAATTTGTTGTAAGGCGTCGAGTGCTTCCCCGGAACTATAGCCAGGTGCGGCGCTTCCCATGATCAAGGCCGAATTGAATCCGTTGAAGTGCGTAACTGGATCGGGACCGCTGTTGAATTCTGTGGTTACGACCGAATCGAGAGGAATCATCGTTTGCGTTCCGCCGTTTCGCGCGCGTACGTAAATTTTACTGAGATCTTCGGGGCTGGAACGATATTCCGGCAGTGCTTCAGTTTGTACGCGATATATCCGGCCAAACTTAACGAAGTCATTCACGTACAAATTGCCAAAAAATGCCTGCATGGTATCGAATACTTCTGAAATAGGCACACCGAGAGATTTGGCGCGTTCCCTATCTACCGTTGCAAAAAGCCGAGGAGAACTAATGCGAAAATTGGTGTTAGCAAAAGCAATGGCCGGATGCTGGGTGGCTTTTCCAATGAATTCTTGAGTAATCGCAGCAAACTGCGCAAAATCACCGCCACCCGGATCTTGTAGATGGGCGGTAAATCCGCCGGTAGCCCCTAATCCACTGATAGAAGGTGCATTGAAAGCCAAAATCAGCGCTTCAGGGATCTTAGCAAATTCTTGAAAAGCTGCGCCAATTAAGCTTTGTGCTTTCTGGCTGGGATCAGTACGCTCATCCCAATGATGCAACGGTACAAACATTGTCGCTTGATTCGAACCACGGGTACTAAATACGAAATTTTGCCCGGCCAATGCATCCGTTGAATGAACGGATGGATTCGATAAAAAATAAGTTTCAATTTTTTCGAGTACAGAAAGTGTGCGTGAAAATGAAGCCCCTTCAGGTAATTGCATGACAGTAATAAAATAGCCTTGGTCCTCTTCAGGCAAAAAACTTCCCGGGATGGTTTTAAATAACCCGATGACGACAGCAATCAAAATGAAAAAAATGATGACCGCCATCAACGTTCGCTTGAGAATGCCGCCGACGGCTCCTACATAACGATTTTCAAACCACTCGAACGAGCGGTTAAAAATTTGCCAAAATCGATTTGGCGAACCATGCGTAGGTTTCAATACCAACGCACATAACGCCGGGCTGAGGGTCAACGCCACAAACCCTGAGATGGCGACTGATAACGCAATAGTGATCGCAAACTGCTGATAGAGTTGTCCGGTAATTCCGCCAAGAAAACCAACCGGTAGAAACACAGCCGCCAACACTAAAACGATTGCAATGACAGGCCCCGCGACTTCTTGCATCGCTTTTTTGGCAGCATCACGCGGTGATAACCCACCCCGCGTCATGTGTCTTTCCACGTTTTCAACGACCACGATGGCATCGTCGACCACAATCCCAATGGCCAACACCATACCAAACAAGGTTAAGGTGTTGATGGAAAAGCCGAGTGCATCCATACCGGCCAGTGTTCCAATCAAAGAAATCGGCGCTGCAAGTGCTGGAATCAATGTTGCACGCCAGCTTTGCAAAAACACGAACACGACAAGAATGACCAAAATCAATGCTTCCGCCAAAGTCTTGACGACTTCCTTGATGGAAACCTCTACAAACTTGGTGGTATCGTAGGGAATATCGTATGAAACTCCGGCTGGAAAGCTTTTGGTTAAGCTTTTCATTTCCTCTTTGATGCTATGAACGGTATCCAGCGCATTGGCACCCGGAGAAAGAAAGGTCAATAAAAAAACATTCGGTTTGCCATTCCAACGTCCTTGCAAATCGTAGGATTGCGCCCCTAATTCCACCTTCGCCACGTCTCGCATGCGAACCATAGAACCATCCGGATAGGCCCGAATGATCATATCTTCGAATTCCTTGACTTCGCTCATGCGCCCATGCGTAATCACAGGAATCGTCAACTCGGTTTTCTCAGTCGTCGGTTCACGGCCAATTCGGCCAGCGGGAAAATCGCGGTTTTGCTCACGAACTACCGCTGCAATCTCCGTTGGCGTCAGATTCAATTGCGCCATGCGAACAGGATCGAGCACCAACCGCATCGAGTAATTTTGTCCACCGAAAACGATAGCGTCACCGACACCGGGAAGCCGTTTGACATTATCCAAAATACGCAACAACGTATAATTCGAAAGAAATACCGTGTCATGTTTAGGATCAGTCGAACTTAACGCGATCACCGCGAGCAAATCCGGTGACGTTTTTTTGACAGTAATACCTTGACGCACCACTTCGTTAGGTAACTGTGGTTCAGCTAACCGTTGGCGATTTTGGGTTTGCACTTGCGCGATATCGATATCGGTACCGATTTCGAAGGTGAGCTTCATCGTCATGTGCCCATCATTGGTGCTGGTCGATTCGTAATACAGCAGATTATCGATTCCCGGAAGTTGTATTTCGATTGGGCGAGCAACCGATTCCGCAACGACTTCTGCGCTAGCGCCAGGATAATCGGCTTCAATCTGCACCATCGGTGGTGTGATTTGTGGGAATTGTGCTACGGGTAGGTTTTGTAGCGATACCAATCCAACGACCACAATAATAATCGATAAGACCGAAGCAAAAATTGGCCGGTCGATGAAAAAATGTGAGCTCATCATTTTTTAGATTCCATCGTGTCGGATGATGGAGCTGCAACAGGTGTTGTTTTGTCTTGTGCCGCAATGGCTTTGACCTGAACACCCGGTAAAACACGGAAAAATCCTTCAGTCATCACACGCTCTCCGGGCTGCAAACCTTCTTCAATAAGCCAATCCGTTCCTCGCCATTGACTGGCAGTGATCGGCCGCGGATTGACTTTTTCTTCTTGATCAACCACAAACACGAAAGAACCCATCGGCCCTTGTTGTACTGCGCGTTGAGGAATCAAAATAGCATTGGCCCGGGTGTAACCTTTCACCCGAATTTTGACGAACTGGCCAGGATAAAAATACGATTGGCCTGGCGATAAATTACCTTCTGGATTAGGGAAGGTAAATCTGCCCTGCAAAGTTCCGGTTTCGGGACGTATTGCTACATCCGCAAAATCCAGTACACCTTCATGAGGATAGATACTGCCATCCGAGAAAGTCATAGCGCCGCGTAGTTGAAAAATATCCGGACGCTGAATTTTTTGCCCGGCTATTTCACGACGGCGGCGCAAAAGATAGCTTTCTGGCACATTAACATTGACATACATCGGATCCAATTGATCAATGACCGTCAGTAAGGTGGTCTGCGCGGAAATAAGCCGACCTTCATAGAAATGACTGCGGCCAATGCGGCCTTTTACCGGTGCCGTAATGATCGTGTTATCTAAATCAAACTTGGCTTTGATGACATTATTTTGCGCGGCTTCTAACGCAGCTGTCGCAGACAGCACTTCGGCCTGCGCATCATCGACGTTCTTACGGCTCACCGCTTGTTGTTGCAACAGCGGTTTAACGCGCGCTAAATCTTGCTTGGCTTGAGTCAAGCGGGCTTTGGCTTGTTCCACCATTGCTTTACTACTTTGATAGATCGCCTTAAAAGGAACGGGATCAATCAGATACAACTGATCGCCTTTTTTGACATTGCGACCTTCGGTAAAAAAAACTTTTTTGATAATTCCACTCACTTGCGCACGAATCTCAACCGGCCTGAATGATTCCGTTTGACCGATGAATTCAGGTTCGTCTGGAATCATTTGCGTCTTGACAGTAATGACTTCGACTTCTGGAATCGGCGGAGCTGGCAATTCAGGAGGTTGCCCAGAACAGCTTGCCAGCAGCATGATGCCAATTCCGGTACTGATGGAATGGATAGCAATCCACAATTTGGCAGAAGCGCTGCAAATAACTTTTTTTGTCATGAAATACCAGTTGTAAAGATCAATAGAAAGACAAGAGAAATCAACTAAAACAATACGTAATGATCAGCTTCTGATACAAGAAAGAATGATTCTACATTGATGAAAACTACATTAGTGACAAATAGTTTTTACCCATGCGACATAACGATCCACCCAATTTTGCAGAAATTTCTGACTACTTTCACCAATGTTGCCATTGCTATCAAACATGCCATCCCGTAATTGCAAAAAAGCTTCGGGCTGCCCCATGGTTGGCACATCCAAATACGCTAATACATTCCGCAGATGTTGTTGTGCCAGTGCCGTACCGATAGCACCGATGGAAATACCAATGACCCCGGCGGGTTTACCACCCCAAACACTTTGACCATAGGGACGCGAAGCATGATCAATGGCATTTTTCAGTACGCCTGGTATAGAACGATTGTATTCCGGTGTGACAAACAACAACGCATTTGCAGCAGAAATTTCACTTTTTAATCGTTTCACCGAATCTGCTGGATGAGCATCGTCGTCTTGATTATAAAGTGGCAAATCCGAAATTTGCACTGGTTTGAATGAAAATTCGGCTGCCGCCAATTTTGCTATCGCGGTTGCCAAAGTACGGTTATAAGAGTCCTTACGCAAACTACCGACAATGACTGCTACTTGATATTGCGTCATGTTGATCTCCTTTTTCTTTAGGCTTACATGTTGGGATCGACAACACCTTCAGAAGATCGTGTGTCATCCATTTTATTGTCATCTCTAGCACTGACGGGAATCAAAGAGGCGGCATCCTGGTTTGGAAGCCATCCTCCGCCCAACGCTTTGTAAAGCTGTACAATCGAAACAAGATGAAAACGTTGCGTGGTACTCAAAGAAAACTCTGCATCGAATAAATTACGTTTCGCGAGCAGCACATCCACGTAGCTGGTAATGCCGCCTTTATAGCGAAGGTCAGCAATTTGTAGTGCGGAATTCAATGCCTCGACCTGTTTTTTTTGCGCGAGCATCTGGTCTTTCACCGTTTGAATGGCTATTAAAGCATCTTCCACTTCTTTAAACGCGACCAAAATAGTTTGTTCGTATTGACCCAACGCTTGCTTAGCTCTCGCTTCAGCCGCACGTTGTTCAAAACCAAGGCTACTGGCGTTAAAAATTGGTCCTGCCAAACCTAATCCGCCTACACCAAATTCACTGTTCGATAGCAATAAGTTAGAGAGCGCAGGACTAGCGACGCCCAAAAAACCTGTTACTGAAAATTTTGGAAATCGCGCTGCTTTTGTGGCACCGATCCTTGCAGTCGCGGCTGCCAATGATTTTTCGGCTTGCAAAATATCAGGACGGCGTTGCAACAATTCCGAAGGAATTCCTGCCGGTACCTCAACCGGAATAGTTTGCTCGACTAACGAACCATCGTACACAATGGTATGCGGATTTTTTCCTAGCAACACGCTTAATTCATTTTCTTTCTGAACTAGCCTGCGTTTGATTTCAGCAACTCGCGCTGCGGCATTGGAATATTCTGCTTGGAACTGATCCAGATCGAGGCGAGAAATGATTCCCCCTTGCAATTGCGCGTGTGAGATGTCAACAGACTCTTTCCAGGATGCTAATGCGCGATGAGCGATTTCAAGTTGCTCCTTAAATTGCAACAAATCAAAATAGGATTGTGCAACCGCACTGATCAGCATTAATACGATACCGCGACGAAATTCTTCTCGCGCCATCAAATCAGCACGCGCTGCTTCATTGTTACGGCGAATCCGGCCCCAGATATCGATTTCCCAATTCATGCTGGTTCGACCAAAATAGCTATAAGGCGTTGGAAAACCAGACAGCAAGAAGCCTCCGAGCGTTCCCATGACAGGAGCGTTGGCATCTGCTTCTAAAGACGGTAAAAAATCCATGAATGCAGTGCCTAGGCGAGCCCGCATTTCTTCAACATTCGCTTCAGCTTGTTTAAGTTCTTTGTTTCCAGTCAGCGCTTGATGAATGAGTTTCTGTAAATTTTCATCTTGAAATAATTCCCACCATGAAAGATTTGCAATCGATCGCCCTTCATCGTGCGAAAGACGAAACTGATTTTCAACCGGTATGTCAGGACGCACATAATCCGGCCCCATAGCACAACTCGATAACAACAAGTAGCAATGCAGTATTGCTAGCCAAACAAAAATGGGCTTACTGTGCTGACTGATGTTGTAATTGTGTCTTAACATGAAAATCCGGAACAGAAATTTAACAATGAATACACCTAGAAATAAACTTGTTAACAAAAGAATCATCGGTGCCCATCGAAACATTCATCGCAATTCTTCTCTCAATCGCTTTTAATCATTAAGACTTTTACCATCGATAACAACTGATAAAAAGATGCGCGATCACCCATGTAACATTTAAATCGGCGTGATGTTTGTATATTTATATCTTTATAACTTTTGAGAAAAAATTTTGTATCAGTTTCATTACGATGCGAAACTTACAGGGATAAAATAACGTTTAGGGTTTTATTATTTCGTGTATCCAACGACTAATATCTTGCATCTCTTGTTGACTCACGTTATGCCCCATCGAATATTCGTGCCATTCGGGACTAAAACCAGCTGTTTTCATTACTTCTCTTGATTTTATCGCATATGATATTGGAATCACGTCATCACCAATCCCATGTGCCATAAAAATTGGTATTGCTAAATTGTTCCTATTGACTTCGAATGCGAATGATCGCAAAAGTGGCAGATAGCATGACAGCGCCATAATTCCTGCCAAAGATTCAGTGTAATGTAAACCAACTTGCAAAGCCATAGCACCACCTTGTGAGAACCCTGCCAACACTATTTTCTCAACAGGTATACCACGCTGAATTTCTCGAGCAATCATCGCTTCAATTACTTTTTGTGAATTACGAATTCCAGATTCATCTTCATGCTCATTAAAAGATAAATTTAGAATGTCATACCAAGCACGCATTACATAACCGTTATTGATGCTAATTGATCGTTCCGATGCATGAGGAAAAACAAATCGTATCGATTTATTTAGTGGCAAATCTAATTGATTTACTATCGGTACAAAATCATTCCCATCTGCTCCTAAACCATGTAGCCATATAATGGAGTATTCTGGAGAATGTGCTGTTTCAATTTCTATTGCTGGTAACAAATTTTCAAAACCTACTTCAAGTTGCGTCATGTATTAGAAAATATAAAAACGCCGGTACCCTGTCTGTCTTTCGACAGCGGTGTACCGGCGTTGTGTCTAAACTAAACCAAATAGTCGGTTATAGTTTGGTAAACACTGGAATAACGGCTCCCGCAATACTGTTAATATA
>JAJHPK010000044.1 GCA_020890945.1 Nitrosomonas sp. | reverse complement strand
AGGAGCGACATGTATCGACTGCCATCAGAATCTGGTGCATGAAGAAGTTGCCAAGACCGATTTGAATGCGAGCTTAGCGGCTGGTAAGATGGTATTGGCGAAAGAAGAAGACGGTGGTGGTGGAGAACAAGAAGGTGAAGAGGATGAAGAAGAAGACGAATCTGAATCCGAAGGCACATCTGATGACTCAAGCGCTACTAAAGCCGATGACGACGAAGGTGATGATGAAGATAGCGACGGCGATGACGAAGAAGGTCAAAGCGATAGCGATGAAGGCACCGGAAACGGCTTCAGCGAACCTATTAAGAAATAATAATCTGACTCTTTTGTCGTTAAGAGACAGTGTAGAATAGTTGAACCTCCAATAAAAATTATTTCGTTTAATTCTTATTGGAGGTTGACTTAGAAAACTGAATCTAGATGCATGTTGTAATGCATAGAATATAGCGCAATTTTCTGTAATATTGAGCTCTCGATCGGTGTCGTTCTTTTCTTCGTGTCAATATCAAATCTTAGATTTAAAAAGATTTATTTTATTGAATCTATCAGTTATAAAAAGGATTTTCAAAAGTGACAAAAAAGTCACTCAATGAAGCGAGTAATGTTGGTAAGCTTGGTTTCAGTTTTCGTCGCCACCTGCACGAAAAATTCATAGAATTTATTTTATTTTTATCTGCAACGCTTTCGATTGCGATTATGCTTGCGATCATTGCGATGCTGTTAAAAGAATCTTGGGTATTTTTTCAGCAGGTATCGCTTTGGGACTTTCTTACTGATACCCAATGGACGCCACTTTTTGACGATGCACACTATGGAATTTTGCCTCTAGTATCAGGAACCGTGGTGAGTTCTTTGATTGCTTTGCTCGTGGCATTACCACTGGGAACTATTATCGCGGTTTATCTTTCGGAATTTGCACCATTTACTGTGCGTGAAATGGCAAAACCTTTTCTTGAGCTACTAGGAGGAGTACCTACGGTCGTATATGGCTATTTTGCTTTATTATTCGTAACCCCTCTGTTACAAATCATTTTTCCTGAATTGCCTGGCTTTAGTTTACTGTCCGCTGGATTGGTAATGGGCATCATGATTATTCCGTATGTGAGTTCAATGACGGAAGATGCTATGCGAGCTGTCCCGATGAATCTGAGAGAAGGTTCGTACGCGATGGGTGCAACGCGATTTCAAACGGCTATTCGTGTTGTCATGCCAGCAGCATTTTCAGGGATAGCGGCAGCTTACATATTGGGAATATCGCGTGCTGTGGGTGAAACGATGGTCGTAGCTATTGCTGCGGGAATGCAGCCCAATTTGACTTGGAATCCGATGGAACCAGCAGCGACTATCACTGCATATATTGTGCAAGTGAGCCTGGGTGATTTACCGCACGGTAGTATTGGATATCAAACTATTTTTGCTGCAGGACTGACATTGCTGATATTAACGCTTATTTTTAATATTATCGGTCACGTTTTACGTAAAAAATATCGGGAAATTTATTAAATTAACGAAGTACGAGAATTTATCTATTTGATTGTTCGATTGATTTGATTTAAAAAATCCATGGAGTTATCACGACAATGAAACTCTTTCAAATACTATGAGCAATATTAATAACTTAGATGAAATAAGAAAAATCATTAATCAGCAGCGTCGATGGGATTTAGCATTTACCGTCGCAGGTGTTATCGCATTGATGATTGCGGTATTAACCTTTATTGTATTATTTGCGCACATGTTGATAGACGGTGCGCCACGATTATCTTGGGATTTTTTTTCATCGTTTCCATCGCGTCGGCCAGAAATGGCTGGAATTTTGTCGGCCTGGGTTGGCACGACTTTAGTCATGATCGTTACGGCCTTATCCGCCGTTCCTCTCGGTATTGGTGCGGGAGTTTATCTTGAAGAATATGCAGCAAAAAATCTTTTAACCGAAATCATTGAAATTAATATTTCAAACTTAGCGGGTGTGCCCTCGATTATTTATGGTTTATTGGCTTTGGGGTTATTTGTCTATCAACTTGGTTTTGGGCAGAGTATTTTAGCGGCGGGTCTTGCTTTGGCACTTTTGATATTGCCTGTGGTTATCGTTGCAACGCGTGAGGCAATAAGAGCGATTCCTGTTGCCATTCGAGAAGGTGCTTATGCTTTAGGCGCAACCAAATGGCAAACGGTTATTGACCATTTATTGCCGTATTCATCGGCCGGTATTTTAACGGGTATTATTATCGGTTTGGCGCGTGCTATTGGTGAAACTGCACCGGTTATAACGATCGGTGCTTTAACATTTATTGCTTTTTTACCACCTTCACCTATAAAGAATGAATTTCCATTTTTGTCATTCGAATGGCTAATGGCACCTTTTACAGTGATGCCGATACAAATGTTTAATTGGGTTTCACGACCTGAGGAAGCATTTCAATTGAATGCAGCAGCAGCGGGCCTTGTTTTGGTAGTAATGACTTTAGCGATGAACGGATTAGCCATTTATCTGCGCTACCGTATGAGAAAAACTATAAAGTGGTAATAATAAATGCAAACTGCACGAGAAGAAAATTCTATATCGATAAAGTATAAATCTGAAGTAAAAAACCTTAATTTTTACTACGGAGCATTTCATGCACTCAAAAACATTGATATGGCCTTGCATGACAAAAAGATTACGGCATTAATAGGCCCTTCGGGTTGTGGAAAATCGACTTTTCTTCGGTGTTTTAATCGTATGCATGATCTGTATCCGGGCAATCGTTATGATGGACAGATCATTCTGCATCCGGATGACGTCAATATATTGGAACAGAATGTTGATCCTATTGAAGTACGTATGCGGATCAGCATGGTGTTTCAAAAACCGAATCCTTTTCCTAAGTCGATTTATGAAAATGTTGCCTATGGATTACGGGTCCGGGGAATCAAACAAAGGGCAATTCTTGACGAACGAGTGGAATTGGCCTTACGAAATTCAGCGTTGTGGGATGAAGTCAAAGATCGTCAGAACGATTTAGCATTTAATCTTTCTGGAGGTCAGCAACAAAGGCTATGCATTGCGCGTGCTTTGGCTACAGAGCCAGAAATATTATTGTTCGATGAACCCACTTCGGCACTTGATCCAATCGCAACCGCCAGTATTGAAGAGTTAATAACGGATCTGAAAAATAAAGTGACGATATTGATTGTGACGCATAATATGCAGCAAGCTGCGCGCGTGTCAGACTATACAGCCTATATGTATTTGGGAGAGTTAATCGAATTTGGGGTGACTGATACTATTTTTATCAAACCAAAGAATAAGCAGACCGAGGATTATATTACGGGTCGATTTGGCTAATATCAAATTCATCAAAATTACATAACGAACGTCATAAGTTTGATTGACTCAAGACTGAATCCTAGGTACGATCGACGACTTTTAGAAAAACGAAATTATAATTACAAAAATGCGTAATAAGCTTGTGGTAGGTAATTGGAAAATGCACGGCAATATGGCTGAGAATAAACAATTGCTTGATTCAATTGTTGCGGCTATTAATGATCTGCACACAAAAGCACAATTTGCCGTTTGCGTGCCTTACCCTTATTTATCATCGGTGCAAACAACATTGCGAGGTACGTCAATCCATTGGGGAGCGCAAAACTTATCTCAATTTGATAAAGGCGCTTATACCGGCGAAGTTTCGTCAGGAATGTTAAATGATTTCGCATGTGATTATGTGATTGTTGGACATTCTGAACGACGTGCGCTCTATGGCGAAACGAATGAGATTGTTGCGGAAAAATATATGGCGGCACAACGTGCAGGAATAACGCCAATTTTATGCGTGGGCGAAACTTTAGAACAGCGCGAGAGTGGAGTTACCGAAAAAATTATTGATGAACAATTGAATGCGGTTATTAAATTAGCGGGCATTGAATCGTTCACTAAAGCGGTGATTGCTTATGAACCTGTATGGGCGATTGGCACCGGTAAGACGGCATCTCCGCAGCAAGCACAAGATGTTCATGTTTTTATAAGAAAAAAAATTGCTAGTCAAGGTAGTGACATCGCCAAAGATTTATCGATTCTTTACGGTGGCAGCGTTAAAGCAAATAATGCGAAAGAATTATTTACGATGCCGGATATCGATGGAGGATTGATTGGTGGCGCATCATTGGTTGCCGATGATTTTGTAGCGATTTGTCGTGCTGCAAGTCATTAGAATCATTATTTATTAGGAGTAAATGCTTTGGAAATGTTGGTCTGGACAGGACATGTGATACTAGCGATCGTGCTGATTGTTTTGATACTGCTGCAGCATGGAAAAGGTGCTGACATGGGAGCTGCTTTTGGCAGTGGGTCCGCTGGGAGTTTATTTGGCGCAAGTGGATCGGCTAATTTTTTAAGCCGTTCAACGGCTATTGTTGCAACACTTTTTTTTATTTCAAGTATGAGCTTAACCTATTTGTCTACCAATCAGGTTAAGGGTGATAGCATCATGAACAGCGTTATGGATAGTAATGAAGCAAGTGCCGAATCGAATAATGCAGAGAAAAAAATAAAACCGGAAAGCACTAAGGCTGCACCGGATAATGATAGCAATTCTAAAGCCAATCAAATACCGAATTAAGCTGACGTGGCTGTATAGATGATATATTGGAAATTATAAAGTAACGAGTTATTGGAATTAGAGAAGCTCCTGAATTTTGCCGCCGACGTGGTGGAATTGGTAGACACGCCGTCTTGAGGGGGCGGTGGCGAAAGCTGTGCGAGTTCGAGTCTCGCCGTCGGCACCAGAATATTTTTTGAATGAAATTTCTTACAATTTCGTGTTAATTAAAAATGCTTGAAGATTATTTTGCCATTTGGTTATTTTTGATTGTGGGATTCGTAGTGGGGGCTGGTTGCATGCTCGCTGGGTGGTTTCTCGCTCCGAATAATCCTGATAGTGAAAAACTGTCTGCCTATGAATGCGGGTTTGAAGCATTTGAAGATGCGCGTATGAAATTCGATGTGCGTTATTATTTGATTGCTATTTTATTTATTTTATTTGACTTGGAGATTGCCTTTCTTTTTCCTTGGGCAGTGGTACTGGATGAAATCGGTTTATTCGGTTTCGTTGCCATGATGGTCTTCTTAGGAATTTTAGTTGTAGGATTTATTTACGAATGGATGAAAGGTGCATTAGAGTGGGATTAATGCGATGAGTATTGAAGGAACACTTGAAAAAGGTTTTATTACCACGAGCTTAGATTCAGTCATCAATTGGGGTAGAACTGGATCAATGTGGCCAATGACTTTTGGCTTGGCATGTTGCGCCGTGGAAATGATGGAAACCGGTTCTTCGCGCTATGATTTGGACCGTTTTGGTATTGTTTTTCGTCCAAGTCCAAGACAATCGGATGTCATGATTGTGGCTGGTACCTTGTGTAATAAAATGGCACCTGCGTTACGTAAAGTTTATGATCAGATGGCTGAGCCGCGCTGGGTAATATCAATGGGATCTTGCGCGAATGGGGGAGGGTATTATCATTATTCTTATTCGGTGGTTCGCGGATGTGACCGTATTGTGCCAGTCGATATTTATGTTCCGGGTTGTCCGCCTACTGCGGAGGCTTTGCTTTACGGCATCATTCAGTTACAAAACAAAATTCATCGTACCAATACCATTGCACGTTAGATTGAAGTATGTCTTCCAATAATCGACTTGAAATTCTCGAAAACAATTTAAGCAGAGTTTTAACTGATCAGGTAGTTTTTTTGCCGAAACAATGTGATGAGCTTACGATTGTTGTAGAAGCAAATAATCTTCTCAAAGTTGCGAAGATATTACGTAACGATCCCGAATTAAGCTTTGATACGTTAATTGATTTGTGCGGGATAGATTATTCCACGTATGGTGATGAGCTATCAGCGAAGCAATGTATTAAGGGTCGGCGTTTTGCGGTTATTTATCATTTGCTATCGGTGAAACTCAATCATAGAGTGCGTATCCGCGTGTTAGCGGAAAATAATGAATTGCCGGTAATCGATTCGGTGACCGATATCTGGCCGGTTGCGAATTGGTTTGAACGCGAGGCATTTGATCTTTATGGCATTGTATTTACCGGTCATTCGGATTTACGTAGAATTTTGACGGACTATGGTTTTGTAGGAAATCCTTTCCGTAAGGATTTTCCGATCAGTGGGTATGTTGAAATGCGCTATGACGCTGAACAAAAAAGAGTTATCTATCAACCGGTCAGCATTGAGCCACGTGAAATTACCCCACATGTGATTCGCGAAGAGCATTATGGAGATACGGAATTTTGACAGTTACAAAATGCTTATTGTGCATCGATTCTAACTATTTGAAGTGTTATGGCTGAAATACGAAATTACACCATGAATTTTGGACCTCAACATCCTGCAGCACACGGGGTATTGAGGCTGGTACTCGAACTGGATGGTGAAGTGGTGCGTCGTGCTGATCCGCATATCGGATTATTGCATCGCGCAACTGAAAAGCTTGCGGAAAATAAAACATATTTGCAGTCCGTTCCTTATATGGACCGTTTGGATTATGTATCCATGATGGTGAACGAACATGCCTATGTTATGGCTATCGAAAGGCTATTAGGCATCGAAGTGCCGATTCGAGCACAATATATTCGTGTCATGTACGACGAAATCACGCGAATTTTGAATCATTTGTTGTGGATTGGTGCTCATGCGCTTGACGTCGGTGCTATGACAATGTTTTTGTATGCTTTCCGTGAACGGGAAGATTTAATGGATTGTTATGAAGCAGTTTCCGGCGCGAGAATGCATGCGGCTTATTACCGCCCGGGAGGCGTGTATCGTGATTTACCAGACACGATGCCACGTTATCAGTCTTCTAAAATTCATAACGACAGCGAGACGAGTCGTCGTAATTCCAATCGAGAAGGCTCTCTATTGGATTTCATTGAAGATTTCACCAATCGTTTTCCGGGATATGTTGATGAATATGAAACGTTGCTGACCGATAACCGAATTTGGAAGCAGCGATTGGTTGATATTGGCGTTGTTTCACCGGAACGTGCGATGGCATTGGGATTTACAGGCCCCATGTTACGTGGTTCCGGGGTAGAATGGGATCTTAGAAAGAAACAACCCTATGAAGTGTATGATCAAGTTGAGTTTGATATTCCAGTGGGCGTGAATGGTGATTGCTATGATCGCTATTTAGTCCGGATCGAGGAATTTCGCCAATCTAATCGCATCATTAAGCAATGCGTCGATTGGTTACGTAAAAATCCTGGGCCGGTCATCGTCGATAACTATAAAGTAGCTCCTCCTCCTCGGGAAAAAATGAAACAAAACATGGAGGAATTGATTCATCATTTCAAATTATTTACCGAAGGCATGCATGTTCCACCTGGTGAAACTTATGCTGCAGTTGAACATCCGAAAGGTGAATTTGGAATTTACTTGGTTTCTAACGGCGCGAATAAACCTTATCGCATGAAAATACGTGCGCCTGGATTTGCGCACTTGGCTGCATTGGATGAAATGTCACGAGGGCACATGATTGCTGATGTGGTAGCAATCATCGGTACACAAGATATAGTTTTTGGTGAAATTGACAGATAACGATGTTAAGTGCTGATTCTCTTAAAAAAATAGATCGGGAAATTGCAAAGTATCCGAGTGATAGAAAGCAATCGGCGGTCATGTCTGCGCTTGCCATAGCCCAAGATGAAAAAGGCTGGCTAGCAAATGAAACGATCAATTTCGTTGCGGAATATTTGGAAATGCCGCCTATCGCGGTTTACGAGGTTGCAACGTTTTATAATATGTATAATCTGGAACCGATTGGCAAATACAAGATTACAGTGTGCACCAATCTTCCTTGTGCTTTATCCGGTAGTAATGAGACAGCCGATTACGTTAAGAAAAAGCTTGGCATTGAGTTTAATCAAACCACAGCGGATGGAAAATTCACTTTGAAAGAAGGCGAATGCTTTGGTTCTTGCGGCGATGCGCCGGTTTTACTGGTCAACAATAAACGTATGTGCAGTTTCATGACGAACGAAATGGTCGATAAATTGCTAGAGGAGCTGAAGAATGAGTAATCAGTTTCCACTGACGCTGATGAATGGTGTTGATTCTTCAGATCCGACCAATTGGCGCTTAAAGAATTATGAAAAGCGTGACGGCTATGCTGCACTTAGGAAAATTTTATCGGAAAATATTCCGCCTGAACAAGTTATTGAAGAAGTAAAAAAATCGGCACTCAGAGGTCGTGGTGGCGCAGGCTTTCCAACCGGTTTGAAGTGGAGTTTCATGCCCAAAGGGTACCAAGGCGACAAATATATTGTTTGTAATTCCGACGAAGGAGAGCCTGGTACTTTCAAGGATCGCGATATCATGCGATATAACCCTCATTTGCTGATTGAGGGCATGATTATTGCGGCTTATGCGATGGGCGTAAAAGTCGGCTACAATTATATACATGGTGAAATTTGGGCTGTTTATGAGCGCATGGAAGAAGCGGTAGACGAGGCTCGTGCAGCTGGTTATCTCGGCGATAACATATTGGGCTCATCATTTAGCTTTCAACTTTATAATCATCATGGCTATGGTGCCTATATATGCGGGGAAGAAACGGCTTTATTGGAATCCATCGAAGGAAAAAAAGGGCAGCCACGGTTTAAACCTCCTTTTCCTGCAAATTTTGGTCTGTACGGGAAACCTACCACCATCAATAATACTGAGACATTTGCATCAGTGCCTTGGATTATACGCAATGGAGGCGAGAAATATCTTGCTTTAGGCAAGCCCAACAACGGTGGCACTAAGATTTTTTCAGTTTCCGGTCATGTAAATAAGCCTGGAAATTATGAAATACCGTTGGGAACACCTTTCGCAAAATTGCTTGAAATGGCAGGGGGCATGCGCGACGGAAGAAAATTAAAAGGTTGTATTCCGGGGGGATCATCAATGCCGGTTCTGCCCGGTGAAGTTATGATGAATACGGACATGGATTACGATTCTATTGCTAAAGCAGGGTCGATGCTGGGTTCCGGAGCTGTTATCATCATGGATGAAACAACTTGTATGGTGCGCGCTCTTGAACGATTGTCCTACTTTTATTTTGAGGAATCCTGCGGACAATGTACTCCTTGCCGCGAAGGAACGGGATGGTTGTATCGCATCGTAAACCGCATCGAGCATGGCAAAGGACGCACAGAGGATCTGGATCTGCTAAATAATTTGGCGGATAACATTCAAGGTCGTACGATTTGCGCATTGGGTGACGCAGCGGCTATGCCGGTACGTGCCATGATTCAGCATTTTCGTGATGAATTTATTTACCATGTAGAGCATAAAAAGTGCATGGTTTGATTTTTTAAGAATTAAATTTGAACATAATTCAACAGATTTAACCTGATGATCAATATAGAAATTGACGGTAAGCAAGTTTCCGTTCCAAAAGGCAGCACCATTATGGATGGTGCGAAGCAAGTTGGCATTTATATACCGCATTTTTGTTACCATAAAAAACTATCCATCGCGGCTAATTGCCGTATGTGTTTGGTACAAGTTGAAAAAGCACCCAAACCTTTACCTGCTTGTGCTACACCGGTGATGGATGGCATGAAAGTTTTTACGCATTCCGAACAAGCTGTAACCGCACAAAAAGGGGTGATGGAGTTTCTGCTGATTAATCATCCTTTGGATTGTCCTATCTGCGATCAAGGTGGGGAATGTCAATTGCAGGATCTTGCTGTTGGATATGGCTCCAGCGGCTCACGTTATGCCGAATCGAAACGCGCTGTTACCAATAAAAATCTAGGTCCGTTGATTTCAACCGATATGACACGCTGCATTCATTGCACCCGTTGTGTTCGTTTCGGTCAAGAAATCGCCGGAATTATGGAACTTGGTATGGCTGGGCGCGGTGAGCATTCCGAAATTTTGGCTTTTGTCGGAAAAACCGTTGATTCTGAATTATCTGGTAATGTCATTGATCTTTGTCCGGTTGGTGCATTGGTTAGTAAACCGTTTCGTTATTCCGCTCGTACATGGGAATTGTCGCGAAGAAAATCGATTAGCCCTCATTGCGGCTTAGGTGCCAATTTAGTCATTCAAGTAAAGCAAAATCGTGTCATGCGTGTTTTACCACGCGATAATGAAGATATTAACGAATGCTGGTTATCCGATAAAGATCGTTTTTCGTATGAAGGATTAAATTCTGAAGACCGTTTGACACACCCGATGATTAAACGGGATGGTCTGTGGACTGAATGTTCTTGGCAAGAAGCACTGGAATTTACGGCTAACTCTTTACTCGCTATCAAGAACGAGTTTGGCGCAAAAAGTATTGGCGCTATAGGATCGGCTCATAGTAGTTGTGAAGAGCTCTATTTATTGCAAAAAATAATGAGGGCTATGGGCAGCGGTAATATTGATCATCGTGTGCGACAATCAGATTTTCGTGCTGATAAATATTCCCAAGGAGTACCCTGGCTCGGAAATAGTATTGCGCAGTTATCCCATTTGAAATCGGTGTTAGTGATTGGTAGCACATTAAGAAAAGATCATCCATTGATCGCACAACGCTTCCGTCAAGCGGTTAAAAATGGCACCCAACTGAATCTGATCAATTCGGTGGACGACGATCTGTTAACCAAAGTGACACATAAAATTATTGTTGCACCGAACGCGATTGTTAAAACACTTGCGGAAGTGTTAAAGGCAGCGACTTCAATCAGTGGCCTCCAAATTTCTGGTGAATTGAAAGACTATATCGATTCATTGGCAGTGGATAGTCATTCAAGTGCTTGGTTGATCGCAGCCAACCTCGTCGATCATACGACATCAGCAGGTATCTATCTTGGTAATCTCGCGCAACATCATCCCGATTATTCAAGAATAACTGCATTGACTGGTTTGATAGCGAAAGTTACCGGAGCAAATTTTGGGGTGTTAGGTGAGGCGGCAAATAGCGTTGGTGCTTATTTGGTGAATGCGATTCCCAATACCAATGCACTAAAAACTGCTGGAAATCATGACTATTCGAATATTAGTGGATCGAATGCCGCGCAAATGCTCGGTTTTTCGACAGATTCATCAGTAGAAAAATGTCGTGCGTTACTATTAATGAATATTGAGCCTGAGTTTGATGCATATAATACTTACAAGGCACTTGAAACGGTCAAATCGACGCAATTCGTCGTTTCAATGAGTTCGTATAAAGGAAATGCATTAGACTACTCCGATGTGGTTTTGCCGATGGCACCTTTTACCGAAACATCAGGGACTTTTGTTAATACAGAAGGTCGGGTTCAAAGTTTTAATGGAGTAGTGCCCCCGCTTGGTGAAGCACGACCCGCGTGGAAGATTTTACGTGTTTTAGCGAATTTGTTGTCGTTGGAAAAATTTGATTACGATACGCCAGAACAAATTCGTGCAGAAATTTTTCCACAGGAATTTGAAGTGGCTACTTGTTTGAACAATGTATTAAAAGATTTTAATTTTAAAATTGAACATACTGCGCCACAAGATTTGCAGCGCATTGGAGAAATACCGATTTATCAGGCTGACCCTATCGTGAGACGTGCAGAATCGCTACAACAAACTACCGACGCATTGCCGCCTAAAGTTTGGATGAATGATCAATTAATGTCAAAATTGCATGTTTCTGCTGGGGGCTCTGTAAAAATCAAGCAGGGCGGCACAATAATTCAGCTTGAAGCGGATTGTGATAATAAATTACCCGATAATTGCGCACGTATTGCGAGCGCTCATCCTAATACACATCAATTAGGTGATTTGTTCGGTGCAATCAGCGTAGAAAAAGCATGATAGTAATAAGCAGGATTGGTGACTAATGGAAACGATTCAACAATATTTCATCCAATTTTTTGGATCGCAATGGGGCAATATGTTGTTCTTGTTGACGACAAATTTAGTATTTATTTTTGCTATTGCGATTCCATTACTGTTGGGTGTTGCCTACCTTACGTTCGCTGAGAGGAAAATTATTGCCTATATGCAGATACGTGTAGGCCCGAATCGAGTAACTTTCTTTGGTATTCCTTGGCTTCGAGGATGGGGACAGCCGATTGCCGATGCCGTCAAGGCAATCATGAAAGAAATTATTATTCCGACAGGTGCCAATAAATTCTTATTCGTTTTGGCGCCTGTATTAACGATTATGCCAGCTTTAGCGGCTTGGGCGGTGATTCCATTTTCCCCTGAATTGGTACTGGCTGACATTAATGCTGGATTGCTTTATATATTGGCAATGACATCCATGGGAATATACGGCATCATCATTGCTGGGTGGGCTTCCAATTCTAAGTATGCCTTTTTAGGAGCGATGCGTTCTGCAGCGCAGGTCGTTTCGTATGAATTAGCAATGGGGTTTGCACTTGTCTGTGTGCTGATGATGTCGCAAAGTTTGAATATAGGCGATATTGTGAGCGGGCAGCAGGGTGACAGTTTATTGAATTGGTATTTGATTCCACTTTTCCCGATGTTTTTGGTTTACCTTATTTCGGGTGTAGCTGAAACCAATCGTGCCCCATTTGATGTGGCTGAAGGTGAATCGGAAATTGTTGCAGGCTTCCATGTTGATTATTCAGGGATGGCATTTACGGTGTTCTTTTTAGCCGAATATGCCAACATGATTTTGGTCGCCACGCTAACATCGATCATGTTTTTGGGGGGATGGTTACCACCCGTTGATATCGCACCTTTTACCTGGATTCCTGGCTTTGTTTGGCTGCTATTAAAAATAGCATTTATTTTGTTCTTTTTTCTTTGGTTTCGTGCAACTTTCCCGAGATACCGCTATGATCAAATCATGCGACTGGGATGGAAAATTTTTATTCCAATCACATTGATTTGGATAGTCGTATTAGGTTTGATCATGCAGTTACCTGAGTCGATACGAGACGTATTTCCATTAAATCTGTGGTTTTGAATTGAGAGAATACAATGAACCGTATCAAGAAATTTTTTAACACATTTTTGCTGTTTGAATTGCTGAAAGGGATGGCAGTTACCGGCAAGTATCTGTTTAAACCGAAAATTACTATCCATTATCCGGAAGAAAAAACACCGCAATCGCCTCGCTTTCGCGGCTTGCACGCATTACGACGTTATCCGAACGGTGAAGAACGTTGTATCGCCTGTAAATTATGTGAAGCAGTCTGCCCTGCGATGGCGATTACTATCGAATCCGAGCAACGGGAAGACGGCACTCGACGTACGACAAGGTATGATATCGATCTGAGTAAGTGTATTTTTTGTGGCTTTTGTGAGGAGTCGTGTCCGGTTGACTCGATCGTCGAAACACGCGTTTTGGAATATCACTGTGAAAAACGGGAAGACTTTATCTATACCAAGGAAATGCTGTTAGCAGTGGGTGACCGTTATGAAGAACAAATTGCCAAAGATCGAGAAGCTGATGCGCGTTATCGATAATAAAATCAGTCATAGATAGAACCATAGAACATGAGTTTTCAAGATATTATTTTTTACTTATTTTCGGCAATCCTGATTGCATCGGCATTGGGAGTCATTACTTTCCGCAATCCGGTTTATTCCGCATTATTATTGGTATTGTCTTTTATTACTTGTGCCGGATTGTGGTTATTGTTAGAAGCTGAATTTCTCGCTATTACGCTGGTGCTGGTTTATGTTGGCGCTGTGATGGTGTTATTCTTGTTCGTCGTGATGATGCTGGATATTAACCTTGTTAAGTTGCGCGAAGGATTCTGGAAATGGTTTCCTTTTGGTGGTTTAATTGCACTGGTCATGGTTATTGAAATTTCCATGGTATTGATGGGCAAATATTTTGGACTTGATGAAATGCCAAATCCGCAACCGCATGCGGCGGATTACAGCAACACTAAAGAACTCGGCCGATTAATTTATACCGAATATGTCTATGCATTTGAATTGGCGGCTGTATTGTTGTTGATTGCGATGGTTTCAGCAATTGCATTAACTTTGCGCCATCGTGAGGATAAGAAAGTTTTGGATCCGGGAAAACAAATTAGTGTGCAGAAAAAAGATCGTCTGCGAATCGTATCGATGCCCGCAGAAAAAAAGAATCAATAAAAAATTAGAATTATTTAAGCATAAGCATTTATACGAGAAGGAAAGTTAACGTGGTATCGTTATCCCATTATTTGGTACTTGGCGCGATTCTCTTTGCGATCAGTATCGTTGGCATTTTTTTGAATCGAAAAAATGTCATCATCATACTGATGTCGATTGAATTGATGTTGTTGGCCGTTAACATCAATTTCGTGGCATTTTCACATTACTTGCAAGATATTTCTGGGCAAATTTTCGTATTCTTTATCCTTACTGTTGCAGCAGCAGAATCCGCGATTGGTCTGGCGATTCTTGTCGTGTTGTTTCGAAATCAACATACCATCAATGTCGATGATCTCGATAAATTGAAAGGCTAACTTTTTTATGTGTTCCAACGTCAAAGAAAATCTGAATAACTAATCTGACATGCAAACACTTTATCTTTTGGTGCCCTTAGCACCTTTACTCGGAGCGATCATCGCAGGGTTGTTCGGACGATATATCGGTCGCGAATGGAGTCATCGCGTCACGATTGGTTTGGTTTCTGTTTCGCTACTGGTTTCACTAATTATTTTTTTTGATGTACTGAAAGGCAATGTTTACAACGGTACTGTTTATACTTGGCTAGTTACTGGGGATACACGTTTTGAAATCGGTTTTCTCATTGATCAGTTATCGGCGTTAATGATGGTGATCGTCAGCTTGGTTTCATTAATGGTTCATGTTTATACCATTGGATATATGCATGATGATCCTGGCTATCAACGTTTTTTTAGTTACATTTCACTATTTACTTTTTCAATGATGATGCTGGTCATGTCCAACAATTTCTTACAGTTGTTTTTTGGCTGGGAAGCTGTAGGGCTGGTATCGTATTTATTGATCGGTTTTTGGTATACACGGCCTACCGCCATTTATGCCAACATGAAAGCTTTTCTCGTCAATCGTGTTGGTGATTTTGGCTTTCTCTTAGGTATCGCAATGGTTTTGTTCTATTTTGGAACATTAGACTACGCGACGGTTTTTGCACATGCTCCTGACATTGCAGAAAAGAAAATAGAATTGATTCCAGGACTTGATTGGCTGGTCATTACGGTTATTTGTATATTGTTATTTATTGGTGCTATGGGTAAATCGGCACAATTCCCATTGCATGTCTGGTTACCAGATTCGATGGAAGGTCCGACGCCGATTTCCGCGCTGATTCACGCGGCAACGATGGTTACTGCGGGTATTTTTATGGTAGCTCGCATGTCGCCTTTATTTGAGCTGTCTGATGCAGCTTTATCAACAATATTAGTCATTGGTGGCATAACAACTTTATTCATGGCTCTGATCGCGGTAGTGCAAACGGATATCAAACGTGTTGTTGCTTATTCGACGCTATCACAACTGGGGTATATGACGGTTGCATTAGGGGCATCGGCGTATTCAGCAGCAGTTTTTCACTTGATGACACATGCTTTTTTCAAGGCTGTGCTATTCCTGGGGGCTGGTTCGGTCATTATTGCGATGCATCATGAACAAAACATGCTGAAAATGGGCGGACTTAAGCAGTATATGCCTATTACCTATTGGACCATGTTTATTGCGGCACTTGCCAGCGCCGGTGTACCGGGTTTTTCTGGGTTCTTTTCAAAAGATGCCATTATCGAAGCGGTACATTATGCGAACGTGCCGGGTGCGCAGTTTGCGTATTTTTGTGTGTTATCAACGGTATTTGTTACAGCGCTGTACACATTCCGTTTGATCTTTATGACGTTTCACGGTCAACCTCGCATGGATTCGCACACTAAAGAGCATTTGCATGAGTCTCCATGGGTCGTAACTGTGCCACTTATTGTTTTAGCGGTACCAACGGTGGTGTCAGGATGGTTTATCGGATCGATTGTTTTTGGTGATTATTTTGCGGCTGCGATTCATATATCTTCATCGCATGATGCGATTGAAAGATTGCGAGCAGAATTCACTGGTGTTGGCGGCATGATGGTACATGCACTGTCGACAGCACCATTCTGGTTATCGGTGGCAGGTATTTTTACTGCGTGGTTCTTATACAGGGTAAGAACCGAAATACCTGAAAAAATCAAACAGGCGATGTATCCATTGTATGTGTTGCTGGATCGGAAATATTATATCGATGAGCTCTATTCCTGGCTTTTTGCGGGGGGGGCGCGAACCTTAGGAACCGTGTTATGGAAGTATGCGGATATTAAATTAATCGATGGTTTCGTCGTCAATGGCGCGGCTCGTTTAGTTTCGTTGACGTCTTCGATAGTACGTCGATTCCAAACCGGATATATTTATCACTATGCGTTTACGATGATTGTAGGGATATTTGTGATTTTGACACTGTGGTTAAAATAATAATGCGCTAAACGAATTCTGAAAATAATCTGAATTTTGATTCAAAATATATTTCATCAATCATATTTGAAGTTCTAAGTACATATAATTAATACGGAATAAGTATGTCGTTCGACTTTCCACTGTTAAGCTTGATTATCTGGTTGCCTATTGTTTTTGGTGTTGCCGTGTTTGCAACAGGCCATGACCGTAACGCGCAGCTTGCCCGCTACATTTCGTTGGCGGGTTCCATACTGGGTTTCTTGGTTGCTTTGCCACTATTTGTTCATTTCGATGCGGCGGCAAGCGCTATGCAATTCGTTGAAAAGCATGTGTGGTTTGAGCGCTTCAACGTCAATTATCATGTTGGTGTTGATGGTATATCGATGCCGTTGATTTTGCTGAATTGCTTTATCACGCCGCTTGTTGTGATCGCAGGATGGGAAGTCATCAAAGAACGCGTATCCCAATATATGGGCGCATTTTTGATCATGTCCGGTATTGTTAATGGCGTATTTGCATCGTTAGACGCAATGCTGTTTTATGTGTTCTGGGAAGCTTCATTGATTCCAATGTTTTTAATCATTGGGATTTGGGGTGGACCGAACCGCGTTTATGCAGCGATCAAGTTTTTCCTGTATACCTTGTTGGGTTCGTTATTGATGCTGATCGCATTTATTTATCTGTATCAGAAATCTGGTGGCAGTTTTTCGATACAAGATTATCATCAGCTAGCAATTCCATTTACCCCTCAAATTTTAATTTTTATCGCTTTTCTCTTGGCGTTTGCTGTGAAAGTACCCATGTGGCCGGTTCATACATGGTTGCCAGATGCTCACGTTGAAGCGCCTACGGGTGGTTCTGTTGTATTAGCGGCTATTCTTTTAAAATTGGGTGGATACGGATTTTTAAGATTTTCTTTGCCGATTGTGCCGGATGCAAGCCATTACTTGGCCGATATGATGATTGTATTATCACTGATAGCCGTGGTTTATATTGGTTTGGTTGCGATCATGCAAGTAGACATGAAAAAATTGATTGCGTATTCATCTGTTGCACATATGGGATTTGTGACACTCGGTTTTTTCCTGTTTGATGCTTATGGCGTGGAAGGCGCAATGGTACAGATGGTTTCGCACGGGTTTATCTCAGGCGCTATGTTTCTTTGTGTAGGCGTGCTGTATGATCGATTACATTCACGACAAATTGCGGATTACGGTGGCGTCGTCAATAAAATGCCGGCATTCGCAGCATTTTTTATGTTATTTGCCATGGCCAACGCCGGTTTACCAGGAACCAGTGGTTTTGTTGGTGAATTCATGGTGATTATGGGTACCATGAAAGTAAGCTTTTGGTATGCATTTTTGGCCGCACTCACACTTATTTTGGGAGCGGCGTATACATTATGGATGTACAAGCGGGTGGTATTTGGGCAAATAACCAATGCCGCTGTTGAAGAATTGAACGATATCTCCAAACGTGAATTTGTGTTATTGGCTATTTTAGCGATGATGGTGTTATGGTTGGGTGTATATCCCTATCCATTAACAGACGTGATGCATACTACGATTGATCAGTTGTTGATCCATGTTAACAACAGCAAGCTGTGATGAATTTGGATTAAAGATATTCACCGATAAGGATTTGATGGAATGAGTTTTATACCGCCTGATTTTGCACCGGCATCATCCGAAATATTCATGCTGATTATGGTGTGCGTGGTGATGTTGGCAGATCTGACCATAGGAAAAAGCAAACGATATGTAGCCTATTTGCTCACACAAATAACTTTATTGGGCTGTGCTGTATTAACTTTCAAATCATTTTCTGACGAAGCAGTACTGACTTTTTCCGGAATGTTCGTTGATGATTCGCTCGCGGATATTTTGAAATTGATGACGTATGGCACCGTATCCGCCGTGTTAATTTATTCTTATACGTATATTAGCGAACGAGACATGCTGCGCGGTGAGTTTTTTAGTCTGGTTTTATTTGCCACCTTGGGCATGATGGTGATGATATCAGCCAGTCATTTTTTAACGCTCTATATTGGTTTAGAAATTCTTTCGTTATCACTCTATGCATTAGTTGCTTTACGACGCGATTCCACTGAAGCAACAGAAGCTGCAATGAAGTTTTTTGTACTCGGCGCACTGGCTTCAGGATTTCTTTTATACGGCATGTCGATGGTATATGGAGCAACGGGTTCATTACAAATCACTGAGGTAGCAAAAGCAATACAAGACGGTGTTAATGCGAAACAGGTTTTGGTGGTGGGTTTAGTATTCATTGTTGCGGGTATTAGTTTCAAACTAAGCGCGGCACCTTTTCATATGTGGGCGCCAGACGTTTATCAAGGAGCACCGACGGCGGTTACACTGTTTATCGGCTCGGCTCCGAAATTCGCTGCTTTTGGTTTTGTCATGCGACTGTTAGTGGAAGGCTTGGGAAATATGTCATCGGATTGGCAGGGCATATTGGTGATACTTGCTGTTATGTCGATGGCGATTGGAAATATTGCGGCAATTGCACAAACCAATATCAAACGTATGCTGGCTTATTCAACGATTTCACATATGGGTTTTTTGCTATTGGGATTTATCAGTGCTGATGCAAATGGATATAGTTCGTCATTATTCTATGTCATTGCGTATGTATTGATGACATTAGGTACTTTTGCGATGATTATGTTGCTATGCCGAAGTGGTTTCGAGGCGGAGAATATTAGTGATTTCAAAGGACTGAGCAAAAGAAATCCGTGGTATGCATTTATAACGTTATTACTGATGTTTTCTTTGGCGGGCATTCCTCCGATGATCGGTTTTTATGCCAAACTAGCCGTATTACAAGCTGTTGTTAATGCAGGCTACG
Source organism: Nitrosomonas sp. (assembly GCA_020890945.1). GTDB lineage: Bacteria > Pseudomonadota > Gammaproteobacteria > Burkholderiales > Nitrosomonadaceae > Nitrosomonas. Next base: position 5,779 of record JAJHPK010000044.1, on the reverse strand, counting down.
TATGGCTAGCTGTCGCAGCAGTGTTGTTCTCCTTAATTGGGGCTTTCTATTATCTACGAATCATTAAGTTCATGTATTTTGATGAACCCGAAACCAATGAGCCTATCTCGCCTAATAATGATGTGAAAATTTTGTTGAGTGCCAATGGATTTGCTATTCTGATACTGGGCATTTTTCCTCAGGCTTTAATGGGCATTAGCTTATACGCAATACAAAATTCAATGTAGTCGTAAAAAAGCAGTTTGTATCAATTTTTTTGCTAAACGAGCAGTTCTTGCAAATTTGTTGGACATGTTTAATGAGTTAGTAGGATATTCTTATCACGGCCGAAAAGTGAAGAATGTAGGTTATTGCAACATCTTTTCATTTTTTAACGTATCTCTCGCATTCTATTCGAATCTTTATCCCATAAATTTATTATTTGACCTTGAATTTTATAATTCTGACGCTATATCGGATGAAACTTAATTCAACAGGAGATCAATGTGCAAGCTGAAACAGCCAAAGAACACTTAAATTTTCAAACAGAAGCAAAACAGTTACTGAAGCTGATGATTCATTCCTTATACAGTAATAAGGAAATTTTCATGCGTGAATTGATTTCGAATGCATCCGACGCTGCGGATAAGCTACGTTTTGAAGGTTTGACCGATGCGTCTTTATACGAATCTGATTCGGAATTAAAAATCCGCATCAGTTATGATCCCGAAGCGAGGACAGTCACCATATCAGACAACGGTATTGGGATGTCACGGCAAGAAGTGATTGATCATATCGGCACTATCGCAAAATCCGGAACACGGGAATTTTTTAATTCATTGACCGGTGATCAGGCAAAAGATGCGCATTTGATCGGACAATTTGGTGTTGGCTTTTATTCAGCATTTATTGTTGCTGATAAAGTGACATTGAATACACGACGCGCTGGTTTATCAGCAGACCAAGGCGTGCAATGGGAATCGACCGGTGAAGGTGATTACACCTTAGAAGCTATCGAAAAGACTACACGAGGCACAGAAATAGTTTTGCATTTGCGCAAAGATGAATACGATTTCCTAAGTGGTATGCGTCTGCGCACTATCATTCGAAAATATTCTGATCACATCACGTTGCCGATTGTGATGAAGAAAGAAGAATGGTCTCAAGAAGACAAAAAGAACATAATCACTGACGAAGACGAAACGATTAATCAAGCCAGTGCTTTGTGGGCACGTTCAAAAAGTGAAATTAGCGAAGAACAATACCACGAGTTTTATAAACATGTCGCCCATGATTTTGAACCTCCATTAGCTTATTTGCACGCCAAGGTTGAGGGTAAACAAGAATATACACAGTTACTCTATATTCCTTCACGTGCGCCGTTTGACTTATTTGATCGCGATCACCGCCGCGGCATTAAATTGTATGTACAGCGTGTATTTATCATGGATGACGCTGAGAAATTGCTGCCTAACTATTTGCGTTTCATCCGCGGCGTTATCGATTCGAATGACTTGCCGTTGAATGTCTCCCGTGAAATCTTGCAAGAATCCAAAGATATTGATTCTATCCGTGCAGGAGTAGTGAAAAAAGTATTGAGTCTGATCGAAGACTTAGCAAAAAATGAAGACGATGAAGGAAAAGAAAAATTTAAAACCTTTTATCGAGAATTCGGGCAAGTTCTGAAAGAGGGCGTGGGAGAAGATTTTGCTAATCGTGAGCGTATCGCTAAGTTATTGCGCTTTGTCACTACACAAAGCGAATCTGATGAACCAACTGTTTCATTAGAAACATATATTCAGCGAATGAAGGACGGTCAAGAGAAAATCTATTACGTTACGGCCGATAATCTCAAAGCGGCAAAAAATAGCCCACATCTTGAAGTGTTTCGTAAAAAAGGCATCGAAGTGTTATTGCTATCCGACCGGGTTGATGAATGGTTGGTCACTAATTTATCTGAATTTAATGGCAAAGCTTTGCAATCCGTTGCCAAAGGAGGGCTAGATTTAGGTAACTTGGAAGACGAAGCTGAAAAAGAAGAGCAAAAGAAAGAAGCAGATAGCTATCAAAAACTTATTGAAAAAATGAAAGCCACATTGAACGAACAAGTCAAAGACGTACGCGTCACTTTTCGTTTAACCGAATCACCCGCTTGTTTAGTGGCGGATGCCTATGATATGGGTGGAAATCTTGAACGACTCTTAAAATCAGCAGGGCAAAAAATTCAACACACTAAACCAATACTAGAAATTAATCCTCATCATCCGATGGTACAACGATTGAAATTTGAAGAAGAAAAATTTGACGATTGGAGCCATTTATTATTTGACCAAGCTTTGCTAGCTGAAGGCGGGCAATTGGAAGATCCTGCAGCGTTTGTAAAAAGATTAAATGAATTATTGTTAGTGAAATCATAAAAACCTCTTTTTATTCAAGCCTATTCTCAACCAATCTTGTTGGTATCAAAGAAGACCAGATAAATTGTCAGGAAACTAATTCGATTTATCTGGTCTAACGGCTTTATATATTCATATTGAGTTATTCCAGATATATTGTGGTTTTTACAGAGTTTGATTTATCTCAGTTACAGATAAGATAAATGACTGATTCCGTTAAAATTTACCAAGCTAAAATACTTTTTCCTTTTGCAGTTCTAGGAATTATTATTGAAGAAGAGTGGCTTACTGATATTGAATATTTACCGTTAGATACCCCATTACTTGCTCCTAAAAGCTCTTTAGCTAAAGAAGTTTGTAATCAATTAACAGCGTATTTAACTGAACCAAGTTTCACATTTGATTTGAATTTACATATCGGTGGCACAACGCATCAACGTCGGGTTTGGAATCTTATAAAAAATATTCCTTGTGGGAAAACAACCAGTTATGCAGAAATTGCCAAACAATTGCATTCAGCGCCCAGAGCTGTGGGTCGAGCGTGCGGCGCTAATCGATTGCCGATTATCATACCGTGTCATCGTGTTATTGCAAAAAATGGCGGTTTAGGTGGTTTTATGAACGCTAGTGAAGGTAATCCTCTACAAATCAAAAAATGGTTACTGCAACATGAGAATATTTGAATTCGACTCAAGCTTGTTAGATGAATTTTCCGATTCGTTATGGTTGGAAGATGGTCTTTCGCGTAACACATTAGATAGCTACCGTAATGATTTGCGGCTTTTTAGCGAATGGCTAAAAACGAGAAATCAAAATGGCGCTCGTGTGTTAACGGAAGCAACGCATTCCGATTTGCTTGAGTTTCTGGCTTCACGCGTCTCTGCAAGAATGAAAGCTAGCACAACGAGTCGTGAGCTTTCGAGTTTAAAACGTTTTTACCGTTATTTACTGCGCCAAGGAAAAATATCGACCGACCCGAGTCTTAATATCGAAACTCCAAAACTTGTTCGCAGCTTACCCGAAACCCTTACCGAAGAAGAAGTGGAACAACTATTAAGCATGCCAGATATCAAACAGCCGCTCGGACTAAGGGATCGTGCAATGTTGGAAGTGCTTTATGCAACGGGCTTGCGTGTTTCGGAGTTAATTAATTTAAAATATTCACAAGTGAGTATGGACGCGGGAATTCTCAGAGTAATGGGTAAAGGGCGGAAAGAACGTCTTACGCCGTTAGGTGAAGAATCCTTGCATTGGCTTAAACGTTATACCAAAGAAGCGCGCCCCGAGCTTTTGAATGATATCGTGACTGATACCATTTTTGTTACCATGCGCGGCGCCGCTATGACGCGTCAGGCCTTTTGGTATTTAATACGACGTTATGCATTGTTAGTAGGCATTACCAAACAATTGTCTCCACATACCTTACGACATGCTTTTGCTACGCATTTATTAAATCATGGGGCCGATTTACGCGTCGTACAACTACTGCTGGGCCATTCTGACATATCCACCACGCAAATTTATACGCACATTGCTCGAGAACGATTAAAACAAATTCACATCGAGCACCATCCGAGAGGACAGAAAAAACCATAAAAAGAGGTTATCGAAAAGCTATTTGCGTTTGATTTTTCTGTTATTCAATACAAGAAATAGTCCTGTAGCCGTCATCGTAATAAATGCAAGCAGTGACCAATCAGGTATTGTTAAGTTTAGAAACTGCCAATCTATTTTTGCGCAATCACCATTCGCTTCAAACATTCCAGGCCACCATGAAGCAATTGGCAAGGAATTTAAGAACGCTTCTTCTGGACTAATGCCACATTCAAAAGAATTCGGATAGCGAATAAGCCACGCATGCCTTGCCGCAATAATGCCACCCAGCAGAGAAAATATCGTTATCAAAAAACCATATAAACGTATTCCTAAGGTACCTGGGTTATGCCAATACGCTGCGAATGCTGACAATCCAACCAGCCAATAAGCTACTCGCTGCGCAACACATAAAGGGCAGGGCAGTAATCCTTGAACATGCTGTAAATACTGTGCATAACCCAGTAATGCACCGCAGAATAAAAAAAGAAATAAAAAGATTAATCGCATTTTCTCTGATGTTTTTGTGCTAAAAATACCATTGTGTAAAAATTCTGGAACCTTATAGCATATTTTATTAGTACATAAAGGGTAATTATGTCAGATCGTTGGTTTTCTACTTATGGAAGTGTCGATATTCAAGATGACCAGCTATAACACGCCGCGCTCTATCTCTTGCAGGTAAATAAATTCCGGAGCTTTCACCCCGGCCTTTCTCCTGATTTCCACCAACTCAGGGGACTCAAAAAAGCGCCGGGCATTGTCCAGCGAAGACCACGCCGAGAAGTGGACGATGTTGTTTGCGTCGTGATCGTAGCGCAGCAGCTGGTAGCTGATTTCCCCGGCGTGTTTCCTGATGTCTGCGGCTTGATCAAAAACAGCTTTCCATGCCGGATAAGACTCGACCTCATGAATGATTAAAACGTGTTCCACCTAGATCCCTTGATGAATAGTTAGGCTTGATTCTTGGAGAACCATGCTATCACCTCAAGAACATTTTTATCTGGCGGAAATGCAGGATAAAAACACTTTTTGATCACACCATCTTTAAGAATGAGCGTCAGCCTTTTGATCAATTTTAAACCGTCAACCTCAAACAGAGGCAGCTTTAAAGCTGAAGAAAAAGAATAATCGGCATCGCTCAAAAGCGGGTAAGGCAACCCTAAACGATGAGTAGCTTCTTTTTGTGCTTCTCGAGTCTGAGTGCTGATGCCATATATACCTATGCCATTACGTTCGAATTCAGCATGATTTTCCCGATACGAACACACTTGTGGAGTACATCCAGCGGCACCGGGAATTTGAACCCAGCCTTTGGGAATAGCAAAACCGGGGCGGCCTGTCATTGGGTAGCAGAAAATTACGTTCCACCCTGATAAGAGGGATAGATTGATTTCTTGGTCATCGGTCGACCATAGGGAAACATTGGACATTTGCTTGTTTTCCAGATGTTCACATGCACCATCATTTATAGGAATTGGCAAATCCGCAGGAATAGAGCGAAGCACATCTGGCAATAGCTTCATTTGTTAACTTGATAGGTAAGAATTTTAATCATGAAAGAATTATACTCTGGATTGCGCATGCCCAATCAGCCACTGGATATAATCCAACTGCACGTCTTCATGCCTGGTTGCCAGATACATGGTCTTGGTTAGCGGCAGATTTTTAAACCTTAAGCTAACCACATCCGGATTTTTGACTTTATCGGCCAGCAACCATTCCGGCAGCAGACAAACGCCGCGTTGACTGGCGGCTAACAGCAACATAATGTCAGTTTCTTCCACGGTGATATGGTCGAGGGGCTCAAT
>JAJHPK010000087.1 GCA_020890945.1 Nitrosomonas sp. | reverse complement strand
CCGATCGGCGTATTCAGCTAGTGCGGTTTATTAATTTCTATAATACTGTCAAACCCCATAAAGGTTTGAATGATGCTACTCCTTATGAGATACTCGCCGCTTATTTTAATCCACCTCTCTGTAAACAACCATGAGGTTTCTTACATACAATACCTCTGTGTTTGTTGCGAAATTGACGTTACGTATAAAGTACTCAAACCCCCAAAATTATATTCCGTTTAAAAAAGAACTTTTTTGCAAAATCTCCATATGTACTTCGGTTTAATTAGAACAATAACAGCGTTACTCGACCTTGAAAGAAGTCATCATGCCCGCGTTGAGATGATCATTGACATGGCAGTGATACATCCAAGAACCCGATACATCGGGGTGCATATCGAGAGTTTTAGTGGCTGCAGGCAATATCTCCGTAACATCTATGCGATTCCCATTATGTAATAATGTTGCGCCATGCCAATGTGGTGTATGAAGATCAACTTCGGTCCCTAATCCCATGATATACCAACGCACCTTTTCATTTTTGCGCATGGTGTAACCAACGTTATTGTCATAGACATAGCCGTTTATAGTGTGCATCAGATTACTTTCCACAAAACCTTCATCCGATGGATTACAGTTACCACGACAAGAAATCATATTGGCTTCTAAATATAGACTGATGTTTTCATCGAATACTGAAAATAATGAAAAAAACTCGCGATCAACATCATTAGGTTTTGCGTTTGCTGTTTCAAACCCTTTTCTGGTAATAACAATAGGACCTATCAAACCAGCATTGGTATCAGCAGGCTCATGAATATGGCTGTGATAAATCCATACAATCGAAGAAGGATCATTGGGTCCCGGACCAGCTCGGTCAGGAACTTCCCACTGATATGTATATTGACTGCCTGGCGCGACAACGCCATCAGTATGAGGTACACCTTCATGTGCTTTAGTGTATTTCAATCCATGCGGATGAATACTAGTTGGGAAGCGGGTATTATTTTTAAAATGTACTATGATTTTGTCACCGACCGTGGCACGAATGGCTGGTCCTAAGATTCCCATATGCGCTTCATCAGAGCTACGCTGCTTTAGTCCTGAAAAGCCTGTATTGTATTCACGATATATCGCTTTTAAATAACGTCGCCCAATGCCTTGTTCGACAAAAACACGCTGCTCAGCAGTAAACTCCATGTTCGTCATTGGATTAATGGGAAACGAAGGAGCATAGTCCCAGTATTTTTCATCTGCAGCGATCCAATAAACTCGTTCGGCTGCAAAAATTGGCGTATTCCAAAATGCCATAGTGGCCAAGATAGCTGCCCAAAAAGCAATAGCTTTCCAAGATCTCAATTTTTTCCTCGTACTAACAATTTTTTTATTTAAGAATGCGTAACGAAATTTTTTATCAACCATGTACCTTGCTGCAGGAAAACTCAACAAGGCACATAGCCAAAAAACATTAAATCAACAACGCTTGGTATTGTGAGAACACATCATTGATGACTGCTTTAGCAGCAATCGCACGTTCTGTATTTTCTGTTTGGATTGCGTTCTTTAAATCACGAATTGCATTTTCAACTTTGACTCTACGCAATGCATCCAACCTTAATTCTAAATCCGGTAGAAAAACATTCGCATACAAATCAATCGCTTCAAGTGCTACCAAAGCTTGATTTTTATCTGATGCAAATAAGGTAGCAATTTGATTGATATTGCGATTGATTTGGCCAATCATGCCTTTGCTAATATCACTCACAATGGCATCCGCAGAAACATTGGCTAAGTCACCTGTTAGTTGCGCTTTAATTCGAGCGCTTCCAGACGGATTATCTTGCACAATAAATCCTTCTATGATGCGGTAAAAATAATCACCTTCAACTTGCGCTTCTCTGGCGCCGTCTACATCTGCGTTACGATCACCAATGACACCTTCGACTTCACGCAAAACACCAATGAGATAAGTTCTGACCAATCCGGCTACAATCGCTTCATGTGCTATTTTTACCTTGAAATGATCCTCTTCTGCAGATTTATTAAACGCATGCTTGCCTTGTTCAAATGCGAGCAATATTTGATAATCCAGATCAGGGTCTCTACCATCTTGCAGAGTTTTTTTGTCGCTTGTAAGCACTTTGTTGAGCTGGCCAGCAGTGCCGCTGATCGCTTGAAAAGCCGAGTAAGCTCTATCCCACTCTAACGTCAACTGGTCAGAAGATAAGTGATCGAATTGATTGGTGACCAAAGTTGTACGATCGTATACAGCTATCGCAAAAACGCGTTGTAACGACTTATCAATTATTTGCGCAGCTATTGGAACATCGATTTGGTTTTTAATGGAATTAATCGCTGATACAACATCGTTATCAATTGACAATCCATATAATTGATCCACGATCTTGGCCAGATCTTGCAGTTCTCCTTGATACTGTGCCTCAATCGCATTGCCATCAATTACAGCCTGGCGTCGTAATTCGCCAATAGCCTGAAAACTCTTGACCGCTTCATCCACCACAGCCGTGGTAGTAGCGGTTTCGTATTTGGCAACTTTTAAGGCCACTGCGTAATTGTCTAAGATGGCAGTAACAGCATCTCGATTAAGTTTCGATTTACTTACGTCATTTTCACTGCTCGCGGCAAGCAAGTTATTGAGCTCAGTTTCAAGATTGGCACTTACCGTAGCTCCTAAGCGAAATTCGATATCCGGCTGTATAATTTTGGCGAAATACAATGCTCCCGCTGCTTCAGCCATTGCATTCGGACGGTCTTTGCCGACGCTACTTTCTTGACCGAGCATCTCAGCTTTAACTCTACCAATCAATCCTTTGCTTAGTTCACTAACGAAAGCATCGGCATCAATATCTTTCAATTGACCGGTTAGACGGGATTTCAAAAACGCGCTGCCTGCCGGATTATCACGTGCTATCAATGATTCGATAATGCGATAAAAAATTTCGCCTTCTTTCAATGCTACATGCGCTTCTTCAACATCAGCATCGCGATTCTTGATGACGCCGGAAACTTCACGCAACACACCAATATAATACGCACGTGCTAACGACATGCGAATACCATAGCGTTCCACTTGAATGGTTGCAAAATCTTCGTCTGGATTACTTTTGGTCAGAGCTGTTTTAACTTTCGCAAATGACTGCTTGATACTCACATCGAGTCCAGGATTTGTGCTTGTTTGAAGTGCTTTTTTGTTAGCGGTCAATATTTGATTTTCGCGTGCGACCGTTTTTTCAATCGCCGTGAATGCTGCCTCAGCCTCAGCAAGCATTTGTGTCAAAACATCCGTACCAGATGTGCTGAACTCGTCTCGAATCGTTGTGATACGATTCCATATCGATTGATAAAAAGCACGTTGCAAGGTTTTGTCAATAACCTGACTTGCTAACACCTGATTATTATTGCTTTTAATATCTTCAATGGCTTCTTGAGTATCTCTATCTAACTCGAGACCGTTTTCTTGATCAACTTCTTTGACAAGATTTTGTAACGCTCCACTATAAGCCGTTGCGATTGCATCTCCATTAATCGGAGATTCCTGCCGTAAGGTTCCTATCGTTTGAAAAGCCGTCACGGCAGCTTGAATATCCGAAACTGTCGCTGCAAAAACAGTGTTACTGCCAATGCCAACAAAAAGTGCAACAAAACTCATCATGATCACGATTTTTAGCCGTGTTATGAGTTGCCTGAAAGAACGCATTCCTTATCTCCTTAAAAAATTACAAATACCAGAACGTTAATGATAATAATTATCATTAAGTTTATCAATATAAATATTTAAGAATTTGATGTATCAGTGCTGAACGTTAATAAAAAGGTCTCCAAAACGAAACAATAGAAAGTTCTTCAGTAATAGGTTGTTGAAAAAACTAGCAACAATTGCGGGGGGGGGGTGAAATGAAATTTCTTATCGAGGATTGACAAAAAACTCGCGCAGCAAAAAATCTTCGAGCCCTTTGTTATCTTTTTCGCGTGCGGATAGAACAACGACTCGATTCAAACGATGCGATTCCCAATTAAAATCTTCTTTGTAGTATTCTCGAATCAACTGAATCATGCGTCGAACAATCGCACGTTCAACATCTCCTCCTTGACCCGCATCAACTTGAATGTATTGCAAACGCGGATTACTTTGTCCGGTTGTCCATGCGCGAAAAGAAAATTCCGCCGTACGCGGTCCGATGCGAAGAATTTGAAAAATACCGCTGGTACCCGGCGTTTGCAAATTTCGCCTGACATTCGCCATACGCGATTCGCTTGAAGAAGAAAGCGGAATAGCATTATTGGGAGGCAAGTCATTGAGATGATCAAAAATCCCTTTTTCTCCACGTTTCGCCCGATTCTGGTTGATAAAATCAGATAAATCAACAGATTCAATGGCTTTTTCGGGCGAAGTTTTTAAAGGTTTTTTATTCGCGGTCTTTTCTTTTGTTGTTTTAGGCGCGATAGGTGTGACAGGTTTGACTGGTTTCTGAATGGCTTTGGGTTTCGGTTGAGTACGTGCAGGGAGACTTTGTGCGGATGGTGCCGGCATTTTCTGGACGGGTTGTGGTTCTACCTCGGTTGGTTGCGGTGTGGACGGAGCGCTTGGTGCCGAAGCGGGCAATGAATTGTTGGCGTCTTCCGTTTCATTCAAATCGATAAAACTGGCTGCAATCGGCGGAGGCGTTTCGATCTCAACTTCTGGCAAAGACATCAATAATCCCGCGAGCCAAAGAACCAATAGCCACAAAAGAGTGGCAAGTGGTAATGGCCACCACAGACGAATCTCTTGAGATCTGGAGCTCGCCATACTTTAATCGAGCTATTTGTGCTTTACAGCGATAAGAAAATGTTGCACGCCGGCATGCCGCGCACGAAGCATCGCTTGAACCACAATGCCTTGCGGTGCCTCGTTATCGGCAGAAACAATCAATTTTTGTTTCGAATCGGCAAGCAAAGGCTTAAGTGTTTCAGCTAAGGAATCCAGGGTAACGGTTTTTTGATTGATAAAAATTTTACTGTCTTTAGTTAACGTCAGCGTAACCGGCTTTTCAGCACTCAGTTTTTCAGCTTCACCTTCAGGTAAATTAACTTGTAGCGAATCTAAGTTTTGCATGGATAACGATGCCAGCATAAAAGTAGCCAGCAAAAAAAACATGACGTCAATCATCGGAATGATTTCGATCTTACCTTTTGAAACAGTGCGGGATTTACGAAGTTTCATGAGAATTTCTCTGCTGATCGAGGCGAATATTATCGATTAATCGCGTCCCCAAACGTTCCATTTCATCCATCGTCAACGACTGCAATCGAGAAAAGTAATTGAAACCAAATAAGGCCACCAATGCGATAGCTAATCCCACGACGGTTGCGATCAACGCTTCGGCAACCCCTCCGGTTACGGCGGTAGGATTAACCACTCCTTCGCTACCAATTACTTGGAAAGCCCGCATCATACCGACCACAGTTCC
>JAJHPK010000012.1 GCA_020890945.1 Nitrosomonas sp. | reverse complement strand
AGTTTAAAAACATTATTATCTGTCATTGCGGTGTTCTCCTTATTTTGATAGTTGATCTGGGCAGATCTTTATCAACAGATTACACCGCTCTCTTCTCCTTCCATACACCAGAAATGATCATAGCTCCCCGAACACTGTTAGCACTATAACGTAGTCTATATACCATCCATGAAAGAAGTAAAACTTCGAAAACAAATACAACAATCAACGATAACGGCAATCCTAGCGCATCGAAGTAGGTAGATCTGCCAATTGTCACCACAAAAATCATAATAAAGGGTAGATATATCAAAGAATTAATACTTTCTGAGACATCTACAATTAATTTGAATCGTAAATAACTATCCAAATCAGTTTTCGGAATTCCATATTCGTTCTCTTTTTCCTCTAAAAACTTTGAAGAAAAAATGCACTGCCGCTGTTTATCAAGCTTATTTACAAAACAGATGCAACTCTTTATTTCATGATATACCCAGAAAATCAAAAACCATATCGCAAAAAACTGAGAAAAACGTAATATGTCATGTAAATTGGCGGAAATATAGCCGCGAGCTGGGAAATTAAGTGGATAAAAAATAAAAACCACCCCCGACAGCATTAACCCTGTCATTGTAAGAAATATAATACGCGGTAGTGTTTCCTTGTTTAAACCGACTGAATTTGTGTATTCATCCCATATTTCTTTAAACTCTTCTGAAAAATCTTTATCTTTTTCTCTTTGTTTTATTCGCTCTAAAATTTTTTGAAAAATCAAAATCGCTAAAATTGCTACCAATAAAATTCCAAAGAATCTTATCAAGAAATTAGGCCACACACTGATACCTTCTGACCAAGATAACGGTTCACCATTATAGTGCGTTGGGAAATTGTCTTTAACCATCCAATATTGAATGAGGAAAATAAAGACTCCCAATGTGATCCACACACTAAATGGTATTTTTTTAATGCAAAGAATAATTGAATTATTTGATTGCTGGCAGGTTGTACTTAAATTGCTTAAATGACAATAACAAAATATACCGAGAACAAGTATGAATAAATTAATAATTACAATAATTTTTATGGATGAAATTTTCGGTGTACGACTAGGCTCAATGGATTCATAAGTAAGTACATCAAAAGAATCGTTTCCTTTTGTGCTCAATAAATTCTCATTGAAGGCATTTTGCGCTTTTTCAATACAATTATTGGTTTTTTCATCTTTGATTTTGCCATTCAAACAATGAGTAGAAAGTGACGCAAGGTGAATGGCTTCTGTGTTTCCTATTTCAAAAATTTGTGGCCTCAACCATTTATTAAGCTTTTCTTCTAATACCTGATCGCTTGCTCCACTTTTTTCAGAATCTTGTATTGCTAGCAAGGTAGCAAAAAACGTGGATGTTTGATAGCTAGCGCGAAATGGCATTGTGCTAGATTGTAGACCTTCATTCATCGTAAAATCGAAACTGGAGGCTACTACCAAATTCCTGGACCATTTGTTTTGGTCGGCATGTAAATACCTAGCATCTAAATCTGTAGTGAAAAAAAACTTATCTCTAAAGCGCTCACGTAACGCTCTTAAAATGATTAATTTATCATATACATCGTTTCCGATAATACCGATCGCCCTAATTCTATGCGAATCACTATCAACATCCAATTTCTCAATGACATCAGTAAGTCTATGCAAATAGTCAAACTGATTTCGGCCTTCCGCATGTTCAGGAGGAGCATCATCCATTTGTGCAAGTAACCCTGATATTTCTTTTTTCTCGTTTCTTGCTGGCTCTTTGTCGTTATCTTTAATATCAGGTATTTTTCCATCCAATCCACGGAAATAAGCAAATGTTGTTACAGAATCTTTTGTATTGGATATTTCATTAAATTCGTTTTTTATAAGCCTAGCGAGATCTCTCGAATAAGACGAATCCTGTTCATGAATAAGAACCAAGCTATCTTGTTCGCACTGATTCATAACACAAAGAATTTCTTTTTTTAAGAACCCAAAAAAAGAAATTGCCTTGTTGATTCCTTGTTGTTGCAATTCCCATACTAGCGCTTTGGCTAATGTCTAATTCAGAAATAGTTGCATTCGGAGAAATCACCCTGACTCTGTTACTATCATGAGAACACTCATCAATAATGATGGGGTCTTTTTTTAATAGCTCGAGAAATAATGGCGTAGAAGATGGGCCAATTAAATTAAAGGCAATCTTGTCAGATACTTCCTTTAAGTTAGTCGATATATCGCGGAAAAGTGAACTAATAAATTGAAAATATTCTTCCGATGTGATCTTGTGTTCATTTAACCAAACAACAAGTGCAACTTGATTTCTATTTTCGTCTTTTTCAAACCACTCATAAGGAACATTAACTTCTCTTTTGGGAGGTTCCTTTTTAAAAAAATCTGATGCATATCGAAAAAACATAAGCATTTCCGATTCTTTAGGATAATAACCTCCTCTGGAAAGAGCGGAAATAACAGCAAAACGATTTCGACGATGTATTTCGAGTGCTTCAGAGTAATCATCCCCCGGAAGACTGACAGCAATGATATTAATTTTTTCAATTCTTTTTGAATTAAGTTGTTTCGTGAAACTTTTAATTTGTTTATCGATTGATAAATCGGAATTTACTGATGACCCACTGAGTTGATGATAGCGCCTTTCGATCGTAGCAAGCGGATCTTGCCATAAACGAGACTCTACTTTATGAATATCAACGTAAGTCTTATGCTTTAAAATTTGCTCCGGATCGTCTGGCCGAGGACTGATTAAAGGTTCAAGTAAAGCACTTGTGGCAACTAATATAGAAATTATTATTAAATAAAATACCTTTAAATAATTAGTATTCTGTTGCGATTCCATAATAATTGTATTTTTTTATTGATGTAGACTACGCTTGTTAGCTTTCTAAGAGCATTATCATATCTCCACATAGCTCAAGATAATGTGATAAAAATCACTACTATCTCGTAAAGCATTTTTTAACTCTAACCACTGGTTTTTCTCAAGTACGTTATGAAAACGCATTTTAAAAATTGTATTCAGTTTTGCTGCACTGTAATTTTGCTGCTCAGTATACAAGGCTTGTCAGCAGCACAAACCATTCACCACCAAATGGAGATTGTGCTATTCCCTGAGCACTCCGAAATTCAGGTGAAAGATCGCATTACTGTGCCGGAAAATCTTCGTAGTCAGAAAACTACCGTGAAATTGGATTTTGGTTTGCACCGAGATTTGGTCATTGAGGATGTTCAAGGCGCAAAAGTAGAGTTGCATGACACGAATGTTTCAGTTCGTTCGATAAATTTATTCAAAAGATACTCTGTAATCTTAGCTGCTGGTGTTAAAGAATTCGTGCTGAGATATCACGGAAAAATTGATCATCCGGTACAACAACCCGGGGAAGAATATGCGCGTAGTTTCAGTTACACGCCTGGCACGATTTCGTCACAAGGAGTGTTCTTAGCTAATTCCACCGTTTGGTACCCGCAATTTAGTGATTACTTGGTATCTTTTCAGTTAAACATACAAACACCGATTGACTGGCAAGCCGTCAGTCAGGGTGAACTCGTGCAAGATCAACAATCAGACTCAGTTCGTCATACCGTCTGGGAAGAAAAGCAGCCGCAAGATGATATTTATATCGTAGCGGGGCGTTTCCAACGATATACGCAAACAACCAACAGAGTTGATGCGATGGTTTATCTTCGCAATGCCGATCCGGCACTGGCGCAAAAATATCTCGATGCTACGGCACAATACATCGCCATGTATAACAAGTTGTTGGGACCGTATCCCTACAGTAAATTTGCATTGGTCGAAAATTTCTGGGAAACCGGTTATGGCATGCCATCGTTTACTTTGTTGGGTTCTAAAGTCATTCGCTTGCCTTTTATTTTACATTCGTCGTATCCCCATGAAATTTTGCACAATTATTGGGGTAATGGCGTTTTTGTTGATTATGCGCAAGGAAACTGGTCGGAAGGCTTGACTGCTTATCTTGCCGATCATTTAATCAATGAACAAAAGGGCAAAAGCGAGGAATACCGTCGCGATGTATTGCAAAAGTATGCCGATTTTGTCGGCAAAGAAAAAGATTTTCCGCTTAGGCAGTTTGTTTCTCGCCATAGCGCCAGTTCAGAAGCAGTGGGTTATGGAAAAACCATGTTATTTTTTCATATGCTGCGCCAAGAATTGGGTGATGAGTTATATATTAAAGTGTTGCGACAGTTTTATCAGCGATTCAAATTTAAACAAGCAACATTTCAAGATTTACAAGCTACATTCGCTGAGGTGAGCGGTAAAGATTTTGCGCAATTCTTTACGCAATGGGTAGAACGTACTGGTGCACCGGATTTAAAGCTATCAAGCGTCGAACTCAAGCCAACAAACGGCGGATACACCTTATCAGCACAGTTGCAACAAGTGCAATCAGGTCAACCTTATCAATTGCGCATTCCCATTGCCGTGACGCTAGAAGGTAAAGATCAAGCTGTTCAATCCAGCATTCTAATGACGCAGAAGACGCAAGCAATCTCACTCAATTTCGATGCGCGTCCTGTACGCATCGATATCGATCCACAGTTTGATGTATTTCGACGTTTAGATAGCCGTGAAATCCCTTCGGCGCTATCGCAAGGTTTCGGTGCCGAAAAACCGCTATTGGTTTTGCCTACCAAGGTCGATCAGGTTGTTTTACAGGCTTATCTTGCATTTGCTACCAACTGGCAAAAAACTCAATCGAATGGTATCGAAATAGTGCTTGATGAAGAAATCGCCGAATTACCTCGAAACCACACGGTGTGGGTATTGGGATGGCAAAATAAATTCCGCGATGAAATACTCCGAACGGCTTCTCAGCATGGCGTCAGCCATGAATCATCGCACTTGAAAATTGCTCAACAAAGCTATCAAACGAGCGATCATGCGATTGTATTAACCACTCGGCAACCAGACAATCCAGATAAAACACTGCTTTGGATTGCTGCGGATCACCCTCAATCCATTGCGAAACTTGCTCACAAGTTACCGCATTACCGCAAGTATAGTTATCTAGTATTCAAGCTCGACGAAGAACTTACCAATATCGATAAAGGCCAATGGCCTGTGACACAATCTCCGTTGACCCAATGGATACCTCCGCAAGCAACCATAGGGACACAACCGTCGATGGGTGCGCTCAAGCCTCGTCGCGCATTGGCGCAATTACCGCCGGTGTTTTCTGAAAATCGAATGTTGGAAGATATCCAATATCTAGCGGATGAATCGTTAAAAGGGCGTGAACTCGGCACTCCTGAACTGGATACAGCGGCGACTTATATTGCCAAGCAGTTTCAGCAAATCGGCCTGCAACCAGGTGGCGATGACAACGGTTATTTTCAAACGTGGCAACAAGATGTCGGCGCACCAAAAGGGCAAGTTACTTTACGCAATATCATCGGCATTTTACCGGGTACGAATCCACAGTTAGCCGGGCAAAGTTTAATCGTTGG
>JAJHPK010000102.1 GCA_020890945.1 Nitrosomonas sp. | reverse complement strand
GTTAATAAAATTCCCTTGTGGGTACGGCGCGTGACATCAAACGCTAAAAACGTTTACCCATTACTTCAATGTATTTCTAAGATGTAAGAATTCCTAGCGTTGTTTGCAGTATTTTTAGGAGAATACTGTACATGAACATACACAAACGTACTCGCTTAACTTTATTAGACCGCCAGGAAATCTGGTGACTTTATCAAACACGGTTGTGGAAGGTAACGCACTTGGCAGAACGCTTCAGGGTGAGCCACCCAACAATTTATGACATACTGAAACGCGCCCAGACTCCAGGAATTTAACCTGAGTGACAGCACCAATTAACGGTTCAAGACGTTGCAGTACGGTCTCAAACGTCTGGTAAAGGTCGGGCAAACGATTCAGGAACGTCTCAAGCGCGAAGCTAAACGCTATAACAAATCTTATCCGGGTGAGCTGGTTCACCTCGATACCAAACGATTTCCCTTGTTTAAAAGACAATCCGTAAGCGAATCTCGCGAATACCTGTTTGTGGCTATCGATGATTTCTCCAGAGAGAGTTGTATGCCGAATTTTCCCCGATAAAACACAGCATAGCGCTGCTTGCTTTCTCATAGGCACGGTCATCGCCCAATGCCCTTATCAGATCGACCGCGCTTACTCGGACAACGGCACCGAATTTAAAGGAACCAGCGATCATGCTTTCATCACAGCTTGCAGGCAACACAGTATCGGTCAGAAATTTACCCCCATCAATCGATCGCAAACTAACGGTAAAGCGAAGCGTGTTATCCGTACACTAATTGGACATGGGCACCGTCAAATTTCCTTTAAAAACAGCGCCGATCGGCGTATTCAGCTAGTGCGGTTTATTAATTTCTATAATACTGTCAAACCCCATAAAGGTTTGAATGATGCTACTCCTTATGAGATACTCGCCGCTTATTTTAATCCACCTCTCTGTAAACAGCCATGAGGTTTCTTACAGATTAATTACTTTAATCTCCTAAAAATTAGGAGATAACGCCCAGGATAAAATTTTTTTGACCAATTTACGTCGATATTTTAGAGTACTCCATGTTCTGGATTATACTCAATAGCCGTAAGTGAGCTTACTTTAAGTGAATTTCATTGATTTATTGATGAATTTTTGTAACCAATAGGTTAGCTGCACTTATGATTTATCTACGTAATGTTTATTACAATAACCTGATTATTTCTAATATGTTTAAGTCTAGCCTTCTTTTTATTTCTTTTTTTGTTGTAAATCTTGCTTTTGCTACAGAGCCGGTCTTAGACTACAAATTTTCTTCAGACTCCGGCTCGTTTGTGTCGGATACCAGTGGTAACGATCTACATGGTCACATTGAGGGTAGCGGTACTCAACATTTTGCGCCAGGAATTTCTGGAAGAAGCCTTAAACTTAATGGAATCGATAATTTCGTCTTAGTACCTGATAATCCTATCTTTGACTTTAATCGATACACTTTTATGGCCTGGGTAAAATATCAACAAAATCAATGGGACAGGGAGGAAATTATGGAAAAGGCTGGTTCTTTCTGGGTCAATATTCGTAAAGACACGCGTAAAGTAAGAGCTGGGGGATTTTTCGGTGGATGCAATAGTGACTTTTTTTACTTTAAATTTGACAGCAGTAAAATAGTACCCCTAGATACATGGACACATATTACGGTTACTTATGATAGTGCTATTTTAAGAATTTATTTCAATGGAATCTTGGTCGGAAAATCGTCAGTACCTGTTCCTGGTTCTGTTTGTGTCAATACAGAACCACTATCCATCGGTTCTAAACATCGAACAATTTCCCCTCCTGAAAATGCGGCCTTCTTCCGTGGAGGGATGGATAGTGTTCGTTTATTTGATGTTGCACTGCCTGCTTGGCGAATTAAACAAGAAATGGCGAAATAGAGAAGACTATTTATCCATATTAGAGAAAATCTTGGGCACTTGCTTCCGGAAATTGATAATCTACAATGGCGATAGGTTATTGTAATGTAATTTATAAAAGGTATATTCGGCTTACAATTTTTCTGTACTTACCCGTAGAGCAAGAATTATTGAGAGGTTAGTTGTGGGTAAGGAGCTATTTTTTGAAGTATAGCTAATTCTAGCGAGTAGGTTATCTGTCACTGTGTAAAAAATCAACTCTAAGTGAAAGGAAATTTTGAGAAATTGTCACTTTTCTAGAACGCGGTCGTTTGCGGCTAAATTTTTTATATTACTTGTCGGTCCCCAAGAATAATTTAGGGACTGTAGTAGATCAGATTAAATTTGATCCCAAGATTTCAAAAATTTTCATTGCCGTTGATGTGATTCTTTTCCTGTGCAAATAGTGTGGAATGGTTGATTCGTTCGAGTGCATTATAACTACGATACAGACTGAGACTTTTGCAAAAACCCATATTGTAATTTCTAACTCACTATTTTTATTGAGTTCTAGTCCTATAAAATAGGATTTTGTAAAGGTCTCAGTCTGTATAAACTGTGCTGTCAGGGGGGCTGTCTTTCTATGACCTGTTAACACTATCTAAGTGCTTCGACGTTATGTGTATGCCCAGTAGATAGGCAAAAGTTATGGTTGTTCTGGCATTTGTGGCAACCAGATGAATTTTAGTGGTTCAGCAGCCTCTGGATTTACGATAGATTGTGGGCCGTTTTTTTTAATGCGTTGTACCATCAGGATGTGCTTTGATGCTGGTGCTATCCATCGAAACGGCCTCAATTTTGATGTGAATGATTTGTTGTTGCCTTGCTCAAAAGCTTTTTGAAGCATTCCGCTACGACCACGCTTGCCTTTACGAATACCACCAAAGTAGCTTTCATCTAATTCCACCACACCATAGAGATTTCGTGAGATTCTTGCTCTAAATGATAAACAATCATCTTCCCGAATTTTGCAATAAAACAGCACTGCACTATTAGGTTGAATTCCCAGGATATTGGCGGTTATCGCGCTGTAACTTCCGACACAAAATATTCCAGCAATCTTGATTGCATTTTCTTCAATAATCTACAATGACTTATTTCACTAAATTAGCTTATCAGTCAAACTAATCTACTACAGCTCCATCATAATTTATTAACGCATTTGCTAACAGTTGATATATTTACTTCATGAGGTTTTGCGCAATAATGAAACCTGCAACTAGTGCTATGATTGAGTAAATAATGATGTCGAATGAAATAGTCACTTAAAAGTCCCATAGTAACGATTGGAGTGTTTACGATAAAAACCACTATCGTTATTTGGGATTTTATCTCAATCGACTGAATTTCTATATCAATTTAAATTATTTGGACAACATTGAGCTATGCTTGATGTTTGGCACGGATAAAAAATATTGCTTAAACTATTGGGTGTGTCTGGATAAAAGACAGAGAAATTAAAATGACTATCGATAGGTATATAGTTGAGATGGGGCGCTTCATAAACTAACGTTTCTATTGAGTGTCGGATTCTTATGGTGAGGTCCATGACGGCATAAAAATAAATACTTTTTATCATTCTCAGTGTTTATTTATGGAGCAACACAGGCGATACTGACTCTGTCCAATATACTTAAAAAAATGTTCAAAATAACTAAAAACAAACTAGCAGTTAGCTTTTTATCGGTACTTCTAGCGATGTTTGTGTTATCAAATCTGTCATTAGGTGCAGATCACGCTTCTCAAAAGGTTCGTTCAGAGACATCGCTGGAAAAAACACCCCCTTTATCGTTCACATTAAATCAAGCAGTTGATCATGCACTGGCTAATAATCCTGATTTGCAAATTGCCATAGAACGCATCAGTCAAGCGGAAGCTCAGCTAGGCGTCGCCTTGTCTGCATTTTATCCACAAATAACCGCTAGAGCGAGTTATGAGCATTCCAACAATCCAGCGCAGGTTTTTTCTATGATCCTGTCACAGCGGGATTTTAATGCGAATTCCATTCAAGATATTAACAATCCGGGATATCGTCAGAATTTTCGCCCGGAAATCATCGGAAGACTTTCGCTCTTTCGAGGCGGGCAAGATTATCATCAGAGTAAGGCCGCTGAACTTGGCATCGATGCGGCTGAATTTGAGCGTTCATCAGTGCGCAATGCCTTGATTGAGGCCGTAACAACGTCTTACTACACTTACCTAGCAGCGCTGGAGGCGCAGAAAGTTGCTCGAGATTCGATTGCCGCTATTACGAGTGAGTTGAATCAAACAACATTGAGATACGAAGCGGGTACGGCTCTTAAATCCGACGTATTATCGTTGGAAGTCAAATTGGCAGAAACGCAAGATACTGAAATCAGAGCAACCAATAGTATCGAGCTATCCAAAACCAGTATTGCTAACTTATTGGGGCTTTCAGGACATCAAGCGTTTACGATTTTATCGCCTACGTCTATATTGACCAAGCCCAAGCCGATGGGCTCATTCAGTGAATTACTCGAAACTGCCTTATTGGAGCGTCCTGAAATCAAAGCAGCGGCTAAGCAAGTAAAAATCATAGAGCATCAGTTAAAAATCGAACAAGGCGCTTATTTACCGAAAGTGGATGCTTTTGTCAGCTACGGGCAAAATAGTCAACATCCTGGGTTTTCCGGACAAAGAGACAATGTATTCGCTGGCGTTGCTGTCGAAATGAATCTGTTTTCAGGATTTAATACCAAACAACGCATCAATGTTACGGAGCGAAAACTAGCAGAAGTCCGTGAAACAGAGCGAAAAACCAAACTAGCCATCGAACAAGAAGTAAAAATTTCATTTCTAAAACTTGAAGAAGCTTTGGCCCGACTGCGTGTTACCGAGGCATCAGTCCGGGCGGCCGATGAAGCGTTTCGATTGGTTAACGAAGAAAGACGCGCCGGTATGGTGACCGTTACCCGGTACATAGAGTCCGAAGTTGCCAAAAACAAAGCGCAATCGAATTCTATAGCAGCTCATTACGATGCTTTGAACGCTGAAACCACATTAAAAAAAGCAATCGGCGATTGGAGATAAAAGGATTTTCATGCTATCTATTCAGCACATGCATATTAAAAGAATCGCGGCGATGGTTGCCGTCGTTTTGGTCCTGATTATTTTGTTGCTTTATATGCAAGGTACTTTTGTCAGTAAAGTTTCGCCAGGATTGACTCCGCAGGCTGGTCAACCAAGCTCGGCTACTGCCGACACGGCTATTGTGATGAGAAAACGGGTTGATAATAAAATGGCTTGGCCTGGAACGGTAAAATCAAAAACCGTTGCCAATATTGCTCCGAAAATGACTGCTCGAATTGTCGAGATTAAGGTGAATGCAGGCGACGTAGTTAAACGAAATGATCTGATTGCCCGTTTAGATGAACGCGATATTAAGGCTCAGGAACAAATGGCACTGGCTGCGCTGGCGGAAGCAACTGCCGAAGCAAATCGCGCCCAAGCAGATGAAGGACGTATCCGTAGCTTGTACAATAAAGAGGCGGCAACACGCGAAAATTTTGATGCCGTGACCGCTCGAGCAAAGGCAGCTCAAGCGCGCGTTAATCAAGCAACAAACGCTGTTCGTGAAGTCAGGGTTAATCTTGCGGACACATCACTATTAGCCCCTTTTGACGGTATCGTGGTTAAACGACTTAAACAACCGGGTGATATGGGATTGCCCGGTGTGCCTATAGTAAGCATGCAACTTCCTAAGGGGCTCAGATTGGAAGTGGATGTACCGAATACCTGCGCTGATTTTTATCGCATTGGCATGGAGGTCGCGGTACATATCGATGCGCTAAATCAAAAAATCAATGGTCAAATCAACGAAATCAGTCCGGAAATTGATCCACAAACCCACACTCAGTTAATCAAAATTGTATTACCGGCCATTGAAGGTTTAAAGCCGGGGTATTTTGGATGGCTCGAACAAGCCTGCGATCAGCATGACGCATTATTGATTCCTGTCAATGCGATTCAACATATCGGTCAACTGGAGGTGGTGCAGGTATTGTCGGATGGGCGACCACAAATGCGTCATATCAGAACAGCTAAAACTTTTGGTGACCAAATTGAAGTGATCTCCGGTTTACGCGCTGGTGAGACGGTCATCATCCATCCTCAACAGGCGCAATAATGAGTTCCCACGACAGTTTGACGACAAAGATTGTCAAGGTTTTCACCACGTCACAACTTTCCATTCTATTTTTAATTATTTCATTGCTGGCAGGCGCTGTAGCGCTCATCCTGACTCCGCGAGAAGAAGATCCACAGATCGTCGTGCCTGTCATGGATGTATTGATTGAATATCCAGGTGCTTCAAGTGAAGAAGTTGAGAAACTCGCGGTGACCCCGTTAGAAGTTTTACTCAAGCAAATTCACGGGGTGGAATATGTTTATTCTGTTTCCAAGCCCGGTGCAGCAGTGGTGACTGTTCGTTATTTTGTAGGTGAAAATTTTGACGATAGTTTGATCAAAACCTGGGATAAGATTTTGGCTAATCAAGATGTTATTCCCTCTGGCGTTACTCGTTGGAAAGTGACTCCCGTTGAAATCGATAACGTGCCTATCGTGTTAATGACTTTGTCGGCGCAGAACAATGAATATGATTCGATGGCATTAAAGCGCGTTGCCGACGAACTGATTGTTTCCCTGAGGAGCGTGCCTGATGTCGGTAAAAGCTGGGTTGTAGGCGGTGAGCAACGCCGGGTTTCAGTTTATGCCGATCCGGCACGGCTGACCGCGCATGGAATAACGCTGGCTGAAGTCACTCAGGCGCTAACGCATGCCAATGTCAATCTGCAAGTGGGTAGCTTCAAACGTGACAATCGGGAAATTTTTCTGGAAGCAGGCCCTCATTTCAGTTCAACGACAGAAGTCGGAGCCACCATCATTAAAAGTGTCGCTGTTCGCCCGGTGTACTTACGTGATGTGGCCGATATCGAAGACGGTCCGGCTGATGTAAATCATTACACGCGAATTGGTTTTGGTCCAGCCGTTGATCATATGCCTACGATCGGCAATTCCACCGGCAACAAACCACAAGCTGGGCAAGAACGCCAGATGGTCACCATCGCTATTTCGAAACGTAAAGGCAGTAATGCTGTCAACGTCGCTGAAGCCGTGATTGCCACCGCAGAAAAAATGTACGGCACGCTCATTCCTAAAGATATTCTGTTGAGCATCACGCGTGATTACGGTGAAACCGCCAACCATAAGGTTAACGAACTGGTTAAACATTTATGCTTTGCCATCGTAATTATTGTCGCGCTGCTTGCTTTTTCACTGGGCTTGAAAGAGGCATTTATTGTCTCCATCGCTGTGCCGATGACTTTGGCGCTCACTTTATTGCTAGATTACTTAACCGGCTACACTATCAACCGCGTCACTTTATTCGCGTTGATTCTATCGTTGGGTTTGTTGGTCGATGATCCCATTGTCGATGTCGAGAATATTCACCGACACTATAAATTGCGTAAAGAATCTCCATTGGATGCGTTGCTAACAGCCGTCGATGAGGTTAGACCGCCAACCATACTGGCGACATTCACCGTGATTGTGTCTTTTCTGCCAATGTTTTTTATTACCGGCATGATGGGGCCTTACATGGCGCCAATGGCTTTCAATGTTCCGATAGCAATGATTGTCTCACTCATCGTTGCTTTTACTATTACTCCTTGGGCAAGTTACAAACTACTCCAAAGCGACTATCATCAGCATAGTCATGAAACGCCTTTGGAACTTAATCAAACTGTTATTTATCGGGCTTATCGCGCCGTACTAGCACCTTTACTGGAAACCCCTGGACGCGCAAAACTATTTTTGTTGATCATATTGGTGGCTTTTATCGGCTCCGTCATGTTAGCCGTCACCCGTGCGGTCCCACTCAAATTATTGCCATTTGATAACAAAAATGAATTACAGATCATGATCGATATGCCGCGTGGTTCGACATTGGAACAAACGGATGAAGTCGCTCGCGCACTGGGAAGTTACTTGGCTACTGTCAATGAAGTCACAGATTATCAGATCTATACTGGCTTAGCTTCTCCCATGGATTTTAACGGTATGGTACGGCAATATTATTTGCGTAACGGAGGGCATTTAGGTGAGGTGAGGATTAACTTATTACCTAAAGATAACCGTGTACAACAATCGCATGAAATTGCTTTGCGCATTCGGCCTGACATAGAACGGCTGGGTAAACAATATGGCGCCAATCTCAAAATCGTAGAAATTCCCCCGGGGCCGCCGGTACTTTCCAGTTTGGTAGCTGAGATTTATGGTCCACCTGAGGCTGACATCGATAATTTAGTGGCTGTATCCAAACGCGTTCGAGTGGACATGGAAAATACGGAAGGGGTGGTAGACGTGGATGATTTTTCCGAGGCGCAGCATGACAAGGTGCATTTCAAATTAAATCGGGAGAAAGCCGCTTTGTCTGGTATTAGCGTTGCACAAGTCGCAGAAACGCTGCGTACCGCTGTTGCTGGGCATAGCGTCGGTATTGTCCATATCGGCACTGAGCGGCAACCGCTGGAGATTATGCTGCAACTGCCCCGCGCACTGCGATCATCAATACCAGATTTATTGGCTTTGCGAGTAAAAACCGCCCAAGGTGAGTTAATTTCTTTAAGTGAAATAGGAACAGCTTCTTCCCTTAAAGCGGATCAACCGATCTATCACAAGAATTTGCAGAGAGTGAGTTATGTCGTTGCGGAAATGGCGGGACGTAGCCCTGTAGAAGCGGTTTTTGATCTCAATGACATCTTGTCTGAACGGCCTCTGCCGGAAGGTTTTGCCGCTGAGTTTTCCGGTGAAGGGGAATGGAAAATTACTGTCGATGTGTTTCGTGATCTGGGACTTGCTTTTGCAGCAGCATTGGTGATGATTTATGTGCTGCTAGTCGGTCAAACAGGATCGCTTACCATTCCCTTAGTTATGATGATCTCCATTCCGCTAACAGTCATCGGTATCATGCCGGGCTTTTGGCTGCTTAATCAATTCATGGTGACGCCCATTGCGGGTTACCCTAATCCAATATATTTTACAGCCACTGCCATGATCGGCATGATCGCTCTGGCAGGTATTGTGGTAAGAAATTCTATTATCCTGATTGACTTTATTGAACGTATCCGTACCCGTCCTGATATTACGCTGGCAGAAGCTCTAATTGAGGCGGGGGCGATCCGTTTAAGACCTATTTTCTTAACAGCAGGAGCAGCGATGTTTGGCGCTTTTGTCATTATTTTCGATCCAATCTTCTCAGGATTGGCATGGAGTTTTATCTTTGGTATTTTTGCTTCTACCTTGTTTTCATTGCTGGTTATCCCAGTGGTTTATTTTTTAATTAATAAAAAAGCACGACCACTGTTGTGAAAATTCCTAAGCTCATTGCTGATCGTCGAATAATTATGCAAATAAGAGGCATATTATGCCCTCTCGACCGAAACTAATCGAATTAAGATGATTGCTCTCGGTTCATTTACGAGAAAATCGCTAAAATACGCAATTTCCCAACAAATTAACTCAGAATTACACTGAAATGATAAATTCGTGTGATTTTGCAACATTCTCTAGTTATTAAAAAATACTGGTTGGTGTTTTCTCAATAACCATAACAATAAAGGGTAGCGCTATGCTGAAATTGCCTGAACGTAATCGAATTTGTCGAAATCATCACTTAGATAGCACGCGCTGGGATTATTTCGAGCCACGGTCGACTGATATTATTATTGCAACGTCCTATAAAGCCGGAACAACTTGGACTCAGGCTATTGTCGCCCATCTGCTTTTTCAGGATGGAAATTTTCCAATGCCGCCGGCGGCAATATCACCTTGGCTCGATATGCGTGTCATTCCATTGGAAGTTACGTTGAATCAATTAAAAGCGCAAAAGCACCGGCGCTTTATCAAAACGCACTTGCCTTTGGATGGAATGATTTACCATCCGCAGCTTAAATATCTCTATATTGCTCGAGATGCAAGGGATGTATTCATGTCGTTATGGAATCACTACACGGGTATGAAAGAAGAAGTTTTTGCACTAATGAATGGCTTGCCTGGGCGAGTTGGAGATGAATTACCCCATCCACCGAAAGATATTCATACTTTCTGGGTGAATTGGATCACACGTGGTAGTTTTGCGTGGGAAAGCGATGGTTGGCCGTACTGGTCTCATCTTTCCAACGTGCAATCTTGGTGGAATTTTCGACATTTACCTAATATCCGGTTATTTCATTATAGCGATATGTTGCAAAATACTGAGCGTGAGATACGCAGAATGGCTGAATTTTTGCAAATTGATGTAACTGAAGATGCTTGGTCACGTATTGTAAAAGCCGTTTCCTTCAATGAAATGAAACGTGAAGGGGAGAAATATGCTCCTAGTGGCGGTTTTTTTTGGAAAGGTGGAGCGCAAGCTTTTCTTCATAAAGGCACGAATGGTCGTTGGCGCGACGTGTTATCGGAGGAAGAATTGTTGCTTTATGATCAAGCGTGTAGGCGTGCATTGACTGCGGATTGCCGAGAGTGGTTGGAATGTGGCGGAAAAATTAACTAAACAAAGCCTGGCGACGATGTTTACAACAGCATTAGATCATAGAATCGGTGCTTGGTTATTTCAAATCGGGTCGCCGGATGCGTTGCATGTAATGTTGTATGCGAGTAGGGCATCTGATAGTATGAATTGACTGATGAGATTGGCGAGTCGGATGGGGTATATCAACTGGTTTCATTTCTATTACTTCCTACGTATGGATGATTTTTTCAAAATATCGAGTTTAAGCTTGATCGCTGTTTTAATTTTGTCAGCTTGTATGACTGCACCGTCACGTCAAGAATTACTCAAGCAAAAGGTTATTTATAGTCACAGTAGCGATAAAAACTATTTGGTCATTGCTGAATGCTTGAAAAGTGAGGATGGATTTCCTTTACCGAAACGGCAAAGCCAGAATTGGCGTGATATTAATACCTTTTTTATTTATCATGAGACAGCACAGATCGATGGATATCCGCAACTGCATGATGAGGCAACAAAAACTTATTATGTTACTGAAATTCACGATCCTAAATCCCTGAAAAATGCTGGATCCATTACCTTTGGTAATGGAAATTGGATCATGACGATCAAAGATACGGGCAATAGCCAAGGCGCTCAATCCTTAATCGAAATCCGCAGCGATCAAAATCTATTGAGTGATTATCCACCGAAATCTTATTCGCCAGATTTAAGAGATACTCTAGCTCATCGATTGTATAAGGTGGAGGAAATTGATCGTTGTTTTTAATCGGTCATCTATTCTGCCATTCTTTGCAGTGTATAGCTGATCTAACCAACGCTTTCCTCTTGATTTTCAATCGAAAACCGATAGCCCGCACCGCGTACTGTTTGTACTAGATTTTCTTTATTCACTGTTTCAAGAATTTTACGTAATCGGCGGATATGCACATCAACGGTGCGATCTTCAATAAATACATGATCACCCCATACGCGATCCAATAGTTGCGCGCGCGTATGAACACGTTCTTTGTAAGTCATCAAAAAGTGTAATAGACGAAATTCAGTAGGACCTAGATTGATTTCCATGAGTTGTGAAATGTCCCCGTTATTTTGTACATGCACACGATGGGTCGTAGGATCGAGTCTTAATCCGCCCAATTCGATAATGTCATCGGACATTTCTGGCAAGCGTCTACGTAAAACGGCCTTGATACGCGCCAGTAATTCACGAGGCGAAAAAGGTTTGGTGATGTAATCATCGGCTCCTGCTTCTAATCCTGATATTTTGTCATTTTCTTGTGTGCGTGCGGTCAGCATAATGATCGGAATAGTTTTCGTGCGCTCTTCTTGCCTAAGTTTTTGTGCAAATTCCAGTCCGCTAATATCCGGCAGCATCCAGTCGAGCAATACTAAGTCAGGTAATACATTATTAATGAGTGATTTTGCTTTTTCGGCGCTATTGGCACACAACGTCATATGTCCTGCGCGTTTTAAATTAAGCGCAATCAATTCTTGTATCGCAGGTTCATCTTCAACAATCAGTATCGTTACAGCCATCGACTACTCCAAAAAATTAAAATATAGTCACAAGGTGCTGAGATAATATAAATTAATCATTACATATTTATGACAATCAAGGGAATGTAATAATTTTAGACAAAAGTAAAGATTGTTATGCCATATCAATTTTCCAAACAAACATACCCTGTGCTCTGTATCCAATGGATGCCAAAGCGCAGGGTGGAAGCAAAATTGAATCTTATTCTTTTATATTGATAACGAAATAAATGAAGAAAAAATAACAGGTATCGATATTATTATTTTAGGTTCATACAATTGGCATAGTAAGTGACGGTGGCGGGCCAATCAGAAAAAATACCTAAAATTCCAACATCTTTTGCTAATACATGTAACACGTTCATCATATCACCGTCATTATTGATGTGGCTTTTAGAAGAGTGTGTGGGGTAAGGATTTTCACCATTTAAGGTTTGATAATAAAATCCACCGCCGCTGGCTAAAGGACCTGAGCGCTCAAGGGTCCATGTAATGATATTCAATCCTGCTTGTTTAGCTTTTTCGGCATACAGAGAAGGGACGATTTTGCCATTTTCGATTTCGAGCAACATCCATATGGGCGGTGCAATAATTTTTACTCCATCTTTGGCTAATTGTTCCATTGTCGGCTTCCATGTTTCGGGTTTGCGATGATTAAATGACGCATCTTCATAGCGGCCATCTAAATAAACAGCTTGCTTGCCGAATTCAGGCTCATGAGTAATCCAATACTGAACATCTTTGATGTCAAATGATTGCGGCCAAACTTTGGCAGCAGAAATACCGGCATCTTTATATTCGTCAATCATTTTTTGTGCGTAATCCTGCTGGGAAAATCCATGAAACGGCATCGTTACACTTGGAGACTTGAGTTCTGGCGTCATTTTAACGCCGAGTTTTTTAAATAATGCAATGCTCTCTTTATGTGTGACTAAAGTTCCTCGGCTGGCGTAAAGATCCGTGCGCCAATTTGGCGTGCCTTTCATATATTCTTCAACGGTCGTTGCTGAAGGAACAGAAGCATCCATTTTGCCTTTTAGGGATTTGAATTCAGACAATGTAATGTCAGAGGTACAACACTGTGCTGTTGCTTCTTTGATCAATTTGCCATTCTCATCAAATACAGCGGGTTGAAAAGGAACGGTGCATTTCTGTGCCAAATCAGTTTCAAGAATATTGGTTGTGGTATGCAGATCGCATTGTGAATGGCGGCACACTAACTCCTTGTCTTGCGTAAAAGTTACATCACACTCGACAATTCCGGCACCCATTTTGGCCGCAGCTCGATATGATTCAACAGTATGCTCCGGAAATTGCAACGCCGCGCCACGATGTCCTATCGAAAAATCAGTCCGATGAAACGGCCCGTTTTCACAACTTGAAAGCTTCTTTTTTAACCAACCTGCATCCATATCATTGATCAGAAAAAAAGGACGCGGTCCTAGTTGAACCTTTTGAGAGTTACCTTGCTTTTCGTACACTGAGTCTTGCGTAGTCCAACCGGCGCTGGACAAGCTAAACATAATTGCAGCCGTTGCTATCATTGAAGTAGATAACATTATCTTTTTATTCATACATATCCCCTTAAAGCCAAATGTAAATTTATCCTGGCAAACGTTGCCGATTTCCATGCTAACGAGAAAATGTTGCCGATTTATGCTGTCTGGATGACAGTTCAATGAATTTGTGATGAATTTTTTCGGAAATTATTTTTAACTACACAAAAATAAAATGACATCGAATTGTCATGAAATTGAAATATTCAACTTGTAGTATGAAATCCCGCCATAACTAGGGTTATGGTGGCTGGATTATGGCAAGTTGCTGCATTGCTTTTATCAATTAAAACAATAACTTTATGAACAGAGTCTTCTTGACGAAAATAATGGGAACGACATTATCGATACTGGTACTGGCTTTTCCCAGCACATCGATGGGCAATAATTTGGAGAATTTGGCGAAAAGCTTGGCCAAGCTACGTGGTGAAGTGGAAACGCTGCAAACCCAGTTGGATATGGAAAAAGAAAAACACAGTAGCCGCATGGCTGCATTGAATTCCCAACTGGCGGATTTAAGCGTGGAGGAAAGAAGGCAAAAACTCAGCATTGAGAAACTCCATAATTCCATCGAAAAATTGACTGAAAGCACTAAAAAGGCTGAACAATCTGGTGATAGCTTGAGGCCTGTTCTGCTGACGATTTTGGGCGATTACAAAAAATACATTCAGGCTGGATTTCCGTTTAAAAAAGAGGATCGTCTCAAAGCAGTTAGCGATCTAGAAAATAATCTCAATAATCAATTGATCGATCCCAATAAAGCGATTAATCAAGCCTGGGCGTTAATTGAGGATGAAATTCGTTTGAGCAAGGAAAATGGTATTTATCAACAAACAATTGAGTTGAATGGAGAAAATTTGTTGGTGGATATCGCGAAGCTTGGGACGGTGTTCCTGTTTTTTCAAACGCGCGATAGCCGAAGCGGAATGGCTAGACGCTCACAGGAAGGCGCCTGGAGGTTTGAAGTTGCCGACAATTCAGCAGATATCGACCGCATCAAAGTCTTATTTGATTCACTGAAAAAACAAATACGCCAAGGTTATTTTGAAATTCCCAATCCATTAAGAAAATGAAAAAAATAATTGTCAGTGGATTATTGCTGTGCGGCATCATTGCAGCCGCGCATGCCAAAGAAGACAACAATCCAAAACTTACTGAACCAACAGCAGCCGTTGAAAATCAAGCAACAAGTGAAACTATCACTGCGCCGAAAAAACAAAATAATGCCGCGCCTAAACAACGTAGCGTTGACCTGGAAACCGCTTATAAACGCGAATATGCTTTTCTTGAAGCACAAAAACGCGAATTAATCGACCGTTTGAAAAATTATCAAGGCAGCGCCAATCGTGAAGAGCAAGCCCTGAGTGGAAAGATTGGTACATTAGAACGCGCATCGGTTGAGCGATCCACCAAAATCGATCAAATGTCGAGTCAATTGACCGAAGGTGAGCGTAAAGAAGCAGCCGTTACGGAGCGCAACGATGCGTTAGACACCATGTTTCTGCAAGCAGAATCAACGCTTAAGAATCATGCCATCCAAATTCCCATTGAAATAAAAGATGGCAAAAAAGATATAGAGAAAGTTAACTATTTGTTCACTCAAGCACTGACATTGTTAAACGATTTAGGTGCTATGCAAACCAAGCCTGGACATTTTTTTCTGGAGAGTGGCAAAAAAACTCAAGGCAACATTATCCAACTTGGAAACATCGCTGCATTTGGTTCCAGCCAAGAGGGCGGTGGGAGTTTAGTGCCAGCCGGAGGGGGAGATTTCAAAGTCTGGAAATCATCTGGGACTGAATCTGCTGCTGCGTTGAACAACAACCAACAACCGGATGTTTTGCAACTGTATCTATTTGAATCGCGCACCAATGCAGTACAAGAAACACCAGAAAAAACCATTAAAAGCATTATCGATTCCGGTGGACCGATCGGTTGGGTCATTGTCATCTTAGGCTTGATCGCTGTGTTGCTCGTCGCTATCAGGGCTTACCTGCTACGTAGCAATAGTGCCGATACCACGCATCTGACGGATCAGATCTTGAATCAATTGCGTTCAGGCGATTTGGAAAAAGCAAAGAAAAACTGTGAAGACGATTCGTCAGCCATTGGTCGAGTACTGCACTATACCTTGCGGCACTTGAAAGATGATCGCGATCATATGGAGAGCATTGTTTATGAAGCGATTCTGCAAGAATCCGGTCCGTTGGATCGTTTTGGCGCAGCCATTCTAGTCATTGCTTCGGTAGCGCCATTGCTGGGTTTGCTCGGGACGGTTACTGGCATGATTGAAACCTTTGACATGATTACCGAGTTTGGTACCGGTGATCCCAAATTACTATCGGAAGGTATTTCGATTGCGTTGGTTACAACTGAATTGGGTTTGATCGTTGCAATTCCGGCTTTATTGCTCGGCTCGTTATTGACTGCATGGTCTCGTGGTATCAAACGTGACATGGAGCATTCTGCATTGCGCATCATTAACGTATTTCTGGGTGGTAGCAATAGTAGTGAGCTAGTCGTTGAAAAACCGTCCATGAATTCGATTGATTTCGTACCTCAACCGGCCTGATATGACGACCACCGAACTGATTATCCTAATCAAAGAACTGTTTGTCGCGGGCGGTATCGTCATGCCGCCGCTGGTGCTGTGTGTGCTGATGCTGTGGTATGGCTTGGGTTACCGTTTTTGGTTGATGAAACAACCTAAACCGAATCGCATGAGTGTTCGCGATTTGCTGCAATTTTATCAACAAAATGATGGGCAAGCTTCTAGCAATATCGTGGCACAAGCTATCCAACAGGGATTACAGCTAAAGAAGCAAGGTGTCAAAAACTTGCGCCGTCATTTGGATGCGGCGTTCTACGTGTATGAAAAGGAAATCGATAAATTTTCTGTGCTGGTTCGCGTAGTGATTTTGATTGCGCCTTTGCTCGGTTTATTAGGAACCGTGATTGGCATGATCGAAACCTTCGATTCCTTGGCTACCATGACGCTTCATTCACAATCTGGTGGTATTGCAGGAGGAATTGCACAAGCCTTATTTACTACCCAGATGGGATTGACTGTCGCTATTCCTGGGCTACTAGCACATAGCATCCTAAACCGCAAACAGCAGCAGATTGAACAAGATCTCAAGCAGGTCAAAGATTTGCTGTGTCATAAATTGCAACCGCAATAATTATAGGAAACATTATTCAAGATGAGAAATCACGAGCCGGCCGAACCAGAAGCGGCTATAGACATGGCACCGTTAATCGACATTGTTTTTATTTTGTTGATTTTCTTTATGGTGACTACGACTTTCGTCAAAGATATGAAATTGGATTTAGAGCGTCCGAAAGCGAGCAGTTCGGTTGCTGCTTCTAGCAAGGCGATTCGCCTGTTCATCGATCGCAATGGTGATACGTATATGGATGGTGAGCCGGTTAGGATGTGGTTGATACAAAGCAAGTTACGAGATTTATTGAGTACGTCGAGCAGTAAAGTGATTTTAGTCGTGACGGATGAAGGTGTGCCAGCAGGAAAACTGGTCGAGGTGATTGATCAAGCACGTTTGTCGGGAGCAGAAAGCGTGGGTGTTGCAACTAAAAAAGAAGCGGGGTGAACAATATGACAGCAGTAACAATGAGAGTGAATCAACATATCGCGGGTGGAGTGGCGATGGTGTTTGGTTTGGTATTGGTTTTTGGATTGATTTTGTTGATGAATCATTATATGGGGCAAGTTGAAAAATCACCGCCTCAGGAAGTCACTGAAATCAGCATGACCCGAGAAATCAAGCAAGAGCCCAAAAAAGAAATCAAGAAAGTTGAACCCAAGAAACAAGTTTCTCGTCCACAAGCACCAGCGCCTTTCAAAGGCTTAGATACGGCATTATCCGGTATTGATCTGGGATTGCTCGGTTTGGATGATGGTCAAGGAAAAGAAATTGACGACGGACTTTTGGGTAAAACTGGCAATGCAATAATGACAGCGGATTTGGTCGATGTGCCACCGAAGCCGATCACGAGAGGTTCTTTTAAATACCCGCCAGCCGCTAAAAAGAATGGTATCAAAGGTTATGTTTTATTGTCGGTACTGGTTGAAACGGATGGTTCGGTCAATCAAGTACAAGTCTTGGAATCAAGTCCGTCTGGTATTTTTGATGCAGCGGCACTACAAGGTATTCGCTCATGGCATTTCGAACCTGCTAAATACAAAGGTGACACCGTAAAAGTCTGGGCCAAACAAAAGATTCGTTTTGATTTGTCTTAAAACAGCATTGGCTTAACGATCTCTTCAGTCCATGAATGATCACATGAATTTTAGAAAAATTTTTCTTGTTGTCGTATTGCTAGGTACTCTGGGTACTGTTAGTCAGTCCGCTTGGACGGCAGACAAAAAAGACGCGGTCGACCATATTGAACTGGCTGCGGTAATGCTGAAAGACGGACATCATGACCGCGCCTTGTTGGCGTTGCAGAGCGTCGATTTGGACAATAAAAAAACTGATCTAGTGCGGTTTTATACGCTGCAAGGTTTGGCTTACATGGGCTTGAGTGACTTGGATGCGGCCAAAGACAGCTTGGAACTTGCCATCAAGCATGGTCAAAAAGATCCGGCAATTTTTGTCTATCTTGCTAAAAGCTATTTCGGTTTGAAAAACTATCCCAAAGCCATTGATGCCATCGCAAAAGCAGGAAATGAGGCAAACAAGGATGCTTCGTTATTGAGCATCAAAGCAGAGTCGTATTGGCATATGCAAAAAGTGGATGCTGCGATTAATGCTTTGAATGAAGGAGAGCGATTATTCCCCACCGATTTTCGTTTCCAAAAACGCAAAGTTTTTTATTTCATGGAATTGGGGCTGTATCAAGAAGCGGTGCAATTGGGGCGGGATTTTTTAACGCGTTCGAAAGCTTCGGCAGCAGACTATATATCGCTGGGAAATGCACTTCGTCTGAGCAAAGAATATATCGAAGCGATCAATATACTTGAAATTGCACGCTTGCAATTTCCTGATGATGAAATGGTCGCCAAACTCTTATCACATACTTACCTCGATCAAGGCAAATTCAACTCGGCAGCATTCATTCTCGAGCAAGCTGCGCTAATGAATCCTAGTTTGCAAGCTGAAGCTGCCGAGCTATATCGTCGTGCCGGACGTTTTCATAAAGCATTGACACTGAATGAAAGTATTAGCGATCAGAAAGTCAAACTCAAACAACGGTTGTCGATTCTGCTAGCACTCAAGCGTTTCGAAAATGCCGCCAATATGGAATCCAGTCTTTATCGCACGGGCTTGTTGGAAGATCAGGATGTGCGTTATGCCTTGGCTTATGCCTTATTTTCCAGCCGACGCTTTCCGCAAGCCGCAAAACATTTAGATCATTTAACGAGCGCCGAATTGTTTAGAAAAGGCACTGAACTGCGCCGTTTAATGGAAATATGTAAAGATGAACCATGGCAGTGTACTTGAAATGTAACGACCTTGTTGATGATGAGATTTCGGCCAGAATCTATCTCAATGTCATTTTTATCTTTAATGCCTTGACGCGTACCTAAAATATTTTCACTAACCAATAATAAAAATATCTTCACCAACACGCTGTGTTGACCAAGAAGAGAGGGGCTCAGTTTGTCAAATGAACGCTGCAACTAATCATTTTTCTAGTTTTTTTTATATGCAAAATACTGCATATCATTCTCTGTGGTTTACGTTAACGCTGCTAGCCAGTTTGATTTTTAGCCCTTGCGGGTATGCGCAAGATAATTTGGCTAATCAGGAAAAAGCGCAATTCGCGATTCACTTATTTCAAAATGGTCAACCGATTCAAGACGCGGAAATAATGATCAGCAGCCAATCAGTCGAAAGATCGACTACTGAAAAAATCATTTTTGAAGCCATACCTGCAACCTATAGTTGGAAAGTCAATAGCGATACGCCGCTGAAAACCGATGCGAATGGTAGCTTGGCTGGGAAATTGCCACCCGGCGCCTATCAAATACATATCAAAACGAAAGAACAAAATTTTTCTTTCGATTTACCGCTGCAATCTGCGGAAGATGCACAAATATTAGTGACTTTCTTTTCTGGCAACAAAAAACCGCTGTTGAATATAGAAAGTTCAGCAGCAGGAACAATGGCAGGAGCTGATGGCAATGCTACCGTAAAGCGCGATTTAGGTAATGGACTGCTTCGCCTTCAAGTGATTTCCGCAGAAACAGGAAAACCAGTCAAAGATGTGCAAGTATTTTTAAGTGGTTTAAAAGATAAATTCCGTACCGATGAGCAAGGTATGTTATCGGCTACCGTGCCGGTTGGAAGCTACAGCGTGTCGTTGCTGCATAGCGCGTATAGCAGTCAAACGCAAGACGAAGTGAAAATTGAAAACGATCACAAGACGAATCTTAATTTCAAATTGACGCCTGCTGGCGTAGAACTGGCGGAGTATGTGGTATTAGAACCGCATTTGGCTGGCACGATCGCTTCTGTGATTGAAGAACAAAGAACTGCGACTTCAGTATCCACAGTGATGGGAGCAGAACAATTCAGCCGAGCGGGCGATAGTGATGTCGCTGTAGCATTACGGCGTGCTTCTGGGCTTACTCTGGTGGGAGGACAGTATATATTCATCCGCGGACTTGGCGAACGCTATTCGACGACCTTAGTCAATGGCGCGGCGGTGCCTAGCCCAGATCCGACTCGACGCGTCGTGCCATTGGATTTGTTTCCGACCAATATTTTAGAGAGCGTGGTGGTACAAAAAACCTACTCACCTGACCGCCAGGCTGAATTCGCTGGTGGCACGATCGAATTGCGCACGCGCGGAGTTCCCGACTCATTTTTCTTTAATCTCAACTTACAAACGGGCGTGAATGACCGCACAACTTTTCAGGATGGTCTGAGTTATAAAGGCGGAGGAGTCGATTTCACGGGTTATGACGATGGCACGCGTGCAATGCCTGAAGCACTTGCAGATGCTACTAAGGAGGGTAATTTACAACCCGCATCGGTATTCAATCCGAATGGTGTGACGCCGGGACGATTGGAGTCACTGGGTGAAGGCTTGTCGGATGTTTGGGATGTAAATAAACAGAAAAAAGGACCTGATAGGGGTTTTCAAGCATCAATGGGCGATAGCTTTACATTTGGCGATTTCAGATGGGGTTATATTGCCGCAGGTGCTTGGAAACAAGAATTTAGAAGACAAAACGAGATTAACCGTGAATATCAATCGGAGAAGTTGAGCCGAGTGCAAAATCTTGACGTGCAACGTTCGTTAAGCGAAGTGCATATTACTGGTTATGCAGCAACCGAACTGGAATATAAAGATACGCATAAACTGTTTGCGCGAACGATGTTTTTGCGGCAAGCGATTGACGAAGCGAGAATTGCAGAGGGATTCACCGATGCAGAAACTACTCCCGTGCGGAAAACCAAACTGAGGTTTTTTTCTAATCAGCTATTGATGAATCAGTTTGGTGGGGAACATCGCTTTGACCGGTTGAATGATTTTTCCATTAACTGGTTGTATACCGATGCGACCGCAAATCGCGAAGAACCCAAAACGCGTGATTACCGCTATGATGTCAGTCAACAGACTGGTCAATATATCTTTTCCCAGCGTGTCGACAGTAATGTGATTACCTACGCGGATTTGGTTGATAAAGATCAAAGCTGGCGCGTGGATGGGAAATTGCCTTGGCAAATATTGCCACAACACAAAGTGACCTTTAGCGGCGGGTTTATCACGCAGGAAAAAAACCGCCAGGCTGGTGCACAGCGCTTTAGTTATTATCGATTTGGACGAGACGCATCGAATGCACAGGTTTATTCGCAATCGTCTCTGGAAAGTATTTTACAGCCACAGTACATTGGTGCCAATGGCTATCAATTACGGGATGTTACTCGGCAAAGCGATCAATATCACGCCACGCAAAACTTGCTGATGTATTACGGTAAACTGGATTTATTATCCTACGATAAGATTAATATTACCGGCGGATTGCGCTGGGAAGATAACGATCAAAGAGTTCATACCATCACAACGGGTAATATTCCGACGACAGCGACGTTAAGCCGGGTGGATATGCTGCCTTCAGTAGTAGCCACGGTGTTTTTGACGGACAAGCAACAGTTACGGGCGGGATTCAGCCAAACGATATCTCGTCCTGATTTCCGGGAACTGGCCGCGGCTCCATTCCTAGATATGAATACCAATCAGGAGACGGTTGGTAATCCGTTCTTAAAACAAGCTTCTATTACCAATTGGGATGCACGTTGGGAATATTACTTATCACCGACGGAAAATTTATTTGCTGGTTTTTTCTGGAAAGATCTAAAGAATCCAATCGAATTGATTACTCT
Organism: Nitrosomonas sp.; assembly: GCA_020890945.1. Lineage (GTDB taxonomy): Bacteria > Pseudomonadota > Gammaproteobacteria > Burkholderiales > Nitrosomonadaceae > Nitrosomonas. Next base: position 4,712 of record JAJHPK010000102.1, on the reverse strand, counting down.
GCCAGGTAATGTGGGGCTCAATACCTATCAAAATATTGATAAAGCGAAAGTCTATGGATTTGAAATGGAACTGCTCAAGAAATTAGATTTCGTGCATCCACTGTTGGAAAACTTCTATGTTGGTGGTAACTATACGTGGTCTTTATCGAATGCAAAATTAAATGCTGAGAATCTTGTCGCTCAAACCACCAATGACAGGCCGTTACAAGGTCATTCACAGCATATCGTCAATTTCCAACTGGGTTACGATAATCCGAAATGGAAAACACAAGCGACGTTGCTGTATAACGTTGCCAGTCAGCGGATCATGGCAGCCGGTATCCGCGGAGCGCCGGATAAATATGAGCAACCGTTTCATCAACTTGATTTTGTCGTGAGCCAAAATTTGTATAAAGGCGTATCAACACAAATTACCATGCAAAATTTATTGGATGACGATGTGCTCGTGCTGCAAGGCGATGAGATTGCGCGCCAATTTCGTCGTGGCCGTGTTTTTAACCTCAACCTAAGGTTGGCGTACTAAATAATAAATTACTTTCAAACTAAAACAGACCATTCTATTTGTCTTAATAGCTCTTGATGTCTTAGCACCAATTTTCTTGTTCAGCTTGTATTAAGTTCCTCAGCGTTATAGTCATTCCGTGTTGAGTTTTCATTGTGATAAAACGAATCCGGAAAAGGATTGATCATGAACAAGTCATTCAAAATTCTGCTAATAGTATCGCTATTCCTTACATTAAGCGGATTTCGTGCGCCCAATGGTGAAATTATTTCTAAAGGTGATTTCATTGACAAGTTAATTTTCAATATGGGAAAACCGCATGTCAAAATCAATATGGGGTCTATCTACAACACGATCGGCGGATTTATCTTACAACGCGAGATGTGGGTTTATCGCATTGACGATTATAATTTCCGTTTTTTAATCGTCAATGGACAAATAATCAACGACCACTGGTCCAGATTCTAAAGATTTTGCTAACCTATTCATCATTGTTTGACATATGAATGTCATATGGTTGTCACAATGCCCTGATACATTGACCTCACCCTAAATATAACAATTGGAGGTGGGTCAATGATGTTTCAATTTAAAAGTATTAAAACAAAAATAATAACTTCTTCAGCCATATTACTTGGTGCAGTTACGCTGAATGCACATTCTGCAACGGCTACTTACGATCCTGCATCGGGTTTGGTGGATATGCCTGTAGTGGAAGTGCTCAGCGGAGGAACATCGGCTTTTTATCATGCAAAACTACAGGTAGTAGGTGGCGCATTGCAATTGGTCAGTGCCGAACCTATTCCTGCAGTAACGGGACAACGCAACGTCTATGATGGTGATACCAATTCTGTTCATGTGCAATCAGTGACTGTTGGAGCAGATGATTTTTACGTCAAATTAAAATATGTGCCAGGTTCAAATCCGATGACGTTCAACATCGATCAACTGGCAAATAACGCTTTTACAACTTGCCCTAGTTTTGCGCAACCCGGTGTAACTCCAGGAAGTTGTATGTTATCTGGAACCGTTACTTCCGATATCACGTTGACAAAAAATATCCAATGGATTTTGGATAAAGCCGTGTTTATTGGTGGTAAGGATAATGCCAACCCTGCAACATTGACGATTAATCCGGGCACTAAAATTGTCGGTGTGGGCGGACAAGGAGACCAAGCAGCTTATCTGTGGATTAGACGCGGGTCCAAAATTATGGCCGAAGGCACCCCGGATAATCCGATCATTATGACCGGCCCAACTGAGCAAGCAGCAGGTGATTGGGGTGGTTTTTTGATTTCAGGAAATGCACCAGTCAATGGTTGTAACGATGGAGTGCCCGTGTGTGAAATTCCATTTGAAGCCGTGAACACAGAAATTTTTGGAGGCAATAATCCAACGGATAGCAGCGGTGTGATGAAATACGTGCAAATACGTTTTGCAGGAACGGCTGTGCGTCCGGATGAAGAATTAAATGGATTTACTTTGAACGGTGTTGGCTCTGGAACACTGATCGATCACGTTCAAGTGCATGAAGGACTGGATGATGGTATCGAAGTGTTTGGCGGTACGGTACAAATGAAGCATCTGGTTATTACCAATGCGCAGGACGATTCTTTGGACTGGACACAAGGTTGGAAAGGTAAAGTGCAGTTTGTGTTAGTCAAACAGAGCCCAGATATCGGCGATCGTGGTATCGAAGCCGACAATAACGAGAAAAACAACGATAGTATTCCGAGAGCTCAGCCAATTCTTTCAAACATTACGATCCTCGGTCGTAGTGGTCAATCCGCATCACAAACCGTTTTATTGCGTCGTGGTACCGGAGCGAATATTTGGAATTCGGTGTTTACTGGTTCGCCAGTATGTTTGATGATTGACAGCCCAGCTACATTCATCAATGCGGGTAGCCCTGGTAGTTTAACGGGTAGTTTGACGATACAAAATTCGTATATCAATTGCGCGGCAAACTATAAAGACGGTACAGGAGCTACGTTTACCACTGAAAGTTGGTTTACATCCGAACCAGCGAACGTTGCGGGTGATCCGATGTTGAGTGGTTATTTGCCGGCAGCAGGTTCTCCATTGACATTAGGTGGAAAAGCAATAAGCGATCCATTCTTTAGCGTAGTGGATTATATTGGCGCGTTTAAAGATCAAAATGATGATTGGACGAAGGAATGGACTGTTCAAAATAGTCTTTAAGAAAAATACTTCGTGATTATTAGATCACGGCGTATTTTGAAAAACAGCTTCATTTCATAATAACTGAACGATTTCCTAGCAGTACTGATCGCTGGAATCCCCCCGGTTTCAGCGATTTTTTTATCGTGATTTAGAAATCATTTATTAAACAAATGATTGGAATGTTTGGGTTTAATACAAATTTCACAAAAGTTTCATATAGTCGACATCAATTTTTAATGTTGCTCAACTACAGTGATGGAGACGAAAAGAAAAATTTTAATTACTCGTCATATAGCAACCCCAAAACCTCAATCCTTCTAGTTGGAGAATGTATGAAAAAATCAATTTTGGCTTTACCACTTTGTGTGGCAGTTACCACACTGGTATATGCCACAGATGCTAGCTTTGTTAATGGCCCTATGCGCTTTATGCCGATAAAAGGCTCCGCGTACGAGCAAACCACCAGCGATCCTCAAATCCTGAATACGAAACCGTGGGTTATTCCAAAAGGCTACTCGCAGCATATCATTTCCGATGAAAAAAATTTGGATATTTATCCAAATGCTAATGACTGGGGTGATATGAATACAGTCAATGAAACCGGTAAACATGCAGGTCGTTATCTCTATCGCACCCAAGAAGTTCGTCCTGGCGATGGAACTACGACTTTTACCGGAGGCGCAGTTTCTATCATCGATTTAAAAACACATAAAGCAAAAATCCTTGCCCAACGTGCGGATTGGGAAGCTGTTGATGGATTGGTTTGGACTCCTTGGCAAACGCTATTGTTTGCTGAAGAAACTCTTGCTTCGCTATTGCCTGATCCCGATGTGCCTAATGCCAAAAGCGGTTTAGTGTATGAAGTGAAATTTGCCAAAGACGATCCCACTACGGTAGAAGAAATCAAAGTTCGCCCAATGCTCGGATCGTTGGCGCATGAAGGTATCGAAGTCGACCATGAAGGTAATATTTATGTTATCGATGAAGACAAAAAAGGTTCCATTTATAAATTCGTACCAGAGACTTACGGTGATTTGAGTAAAGGTCAATTATATGCGCTGCGCGTTAATAATAATGGTGCTAAGACCGGTAAGGGCGAATGGGTCGCATTAGATATGAACCAAGTTCAAATTGATGCTCGCATAGCTGCACAAGCAGTTAATGCAACACCTTTTTGCCGTCCGGAAGATATCGAAAAAATGAGCGGTACTCTTTTCGTTGCCTTAACGTGTGAAGATGCGACGGATGCTAAGAATACCGATGGACCGGGTGCAGTTTTAGCAGTCAAGTTGTGGAAAAATCCGAAGGTTCAATATTTTGTACAACCTGGAGTCAATGTGCCATTCGAAGTTAGACCGACCGATACCGCTAAAGGTGTAACTGGTTTCAGAAGACCTGACAATTTAGCCAAAGGACCAGATGGAAAATTATGGATTGTTGAAGATAATGACAACAGTGATATCTGGGTAGCTGTACCTGACGAAAATAATGATGGATACAGTGATGGCGTGCATTTATTTGCTTCGCTAAAAGACAAGTCAGCAGAAGGCACTGGTATTTATTTCGGCAAAGATCCGCATACACTTTTTGTCAATGTGCAACATTCTGAAACCGGTAATGATAAAACAATGATCATTACACGCAAGCATCATGTAAATCATCCTAATTCAAACGAATAAAATTAGTCCTGCCTCCCTCGTAATTTTCTACCGCCTCCCTGTGGTGTAGAAAAAACCGCTTGACCTAAGCATCTCTCTGCAACGGAGAGATGTCACGACAATCTCAGAGATTGTGGGCGTTATGAATTAGGTTTCCTTCTTTTTGTCCTCTCATCCATGCTCTTTCTGGTTCTAACCAAACCGAAAGAGCATTCCCTTTTTTAAATACCGGTATTGTTGATTTATGAGCTATAGTCAAATCTGGTGTATAGAGAATCAAGCGGCATTCTGTTTTTGATCCTCTGCTTGTTTAATACCGTTAACAAATTTAACGCCATTGATTACATCTGCTAACAGATTATAACCTC
>JAJHPK010000081.1 GCA_020890945.1 Nitrosomonas sp. | reverse complement strand
ATCGGAAAAGGCGGAGCAGATACCTATCTTGCGGGCAACGGCAACGATTACATCCGAATCAGCGATCTGAATTTCAAACTGGTCGATGGCGGCAATGGAAATGGCGATACATTAGCAATAGCTGCGGTGGATGCGAATCTGGATTTGGCCAATTTTTCTGGAAAAATCAAGGGAATTGAAAAGATTTCTTTATATGGAGCATCCGGTAGCGATAATGGTGTAACGCTAAATAAAACACAATTAAAAGCATTATCCGACACCAGCAATAAACTGATCGTCAATGGCAATCACGGCGATTATGTGCACATTACCGATCATGGATGGCAAGATAAAGGAATTTACAATGGTATGCACACCTATACCAACGCAGACGCTCAACTGCTAGTGGGTGTCAATGTCATGGTCGATTTCGCTTAAAACCATTCTATGGTGGGCAGTACGCTGGCATTACTTTGAAAATATAAATCCATCTGGATTTTCTAAATGTAGCAAGCGTACTGCCTACCCTATCTCCTGTTTTTTGGGACATAGGGTTAATCGTTTTATAAGTTTTTATGCATTTCCCAATTAGAACTGTGTCGACCATGTCTTTAATCGACCGTCACTGAAACTTCCATATCAGATTCCGACCAGCGAAGTTATCTTAATCAACAGCAATCAAATAGACTGACCGCTCTGAAGCATATGATACGATTGCAACTATGCAAAAAGGGACATTACTGCCACCTCGTTATCGACACTTGCACGTGTTTCTAGAATGCTTAAACAGTTGAAAAAATTATTTAGGTGAGTGCTACTCATATCTTTCTTACTTCGACATTGAAAAAAGAAAAAAACAACTAATTAAGTAGTTAAAGCTTTTGTCAGCGAATGAACTTCATGTTCAGATTCCTTAAGAAATTCTTTTAAAGATTCTTCATCGATTAGTGAATGCAGGGCGCGCATAATATCATCACCAGTTTGATCTGAAGGTAATGAAAAAGGAGACTTTACCGATACAAGCTCGTTGGCGAACAATAAGGTATCGCCAAGAGTGGTAGGGGGAGAAGCCAGATAGCCTTCCCACAAGCAAACAATCCCTTCAAGTACTGGCGTTGGCACGGAAAGCGCTTCAAGAATTGCAGTGCCAATTTGAATTTCACACTCTAATTCGCTTTCATTTTCTAAATCCTTATCGCTTGTCCACGCACTGGCCATGCTTTCATCCACTAAGCCAGGGAAATGTTTTTCTCGCGACAATAAATAAAACCAGCTAATTTCATGAATCATTCCAGCAAACATTGCGGTATCAGGATTTTGCTTCGTGATATGGCGCGCGATCACCTGTGCCAGTGCAGCGACATGCACTGAATGCTGCCACAGTTGAGTCACCATAGGATTCTTTGTCTGGGTTCCGGTGAGTTGTTGTACCACGATGGCGGTTGCTAAATTACGCACGGTTCTCATCCCAATCAAAGAAACTGCCGATCGAACATCGGTAATATCTTTTCCGGAGCGATTAAAAACCACCGAATTGGCTATGCCGACTACTTTGGCTGCAAGTAAAGGTTCAGCTTGAATCAATCGAATCACAGAATCTAGATTGCAATCCGGATCTTCTAATTTGTTTTTGATATTTATCGCCGTATTGGCTGACGTTGAAAAAAATAGCCGTCCTTGTTTTACTTCTACCGCCAATGCGCTCAGAATTGCACTTTTTTCCATATCAATGCTCCTTTAGAAGGTCTCAGGATTTGATTCTTCGACTAGCTTTGAGTGTGTTGTTAACAACATAACGTTCTAATTTAACACAATGAAAATATTTTTTTCTTTGTTTAGGTTGCCTGGTTGATTGAGTCGCTAATTCGATTAGCCCACGCTGTAGCTTCTAATTCCATATGAGTAAATTGATCCCAGTTAAGAAAAATCATTTGTGATAATAGTGCAGACGCAGCTTCATGCTCTCCTTTCTCATAGGTTTCAATCAATTGCAATTGCTGTCCCAAGTAGCCACGGCGGAATACTAATGCTTCACGCATGTCTTGCTGAATATTGAGTGTTTCGACAAGTTGCATCATTTCCATACCCAACAAGGTATCCAACAATGAAAGCACGCCTACCATGAAAGCTCTATCCTGGTGATTTTTATCATGAGGACGATCGATTGTGGCGATAGATTCCAATAATTTGCCGCGTATGGCGGCTGTTAACATCAATGCATCTGAACTGCTACCATTTTTTTGTTTGGCAGCATAGAGCAAGATTTGTATCCAGCGTTGCAATTGCTTACGACCCAGAATCATAATCGCACGTTTGATCGAATTAATTTTAGCGGACAAGCCGCTAGATGCGGAATTGACCATGCGCAGCAGGTTATAACTTAAGCCAGGTTGATATTTCAGTTCATTTTCAATTTCTGAGATATCGCCATCTTTGACTACCAATAACATCAATTTTAGTAATGAAAGTTTGGAAGGATCGATGTTTTTACCGCTGATCACTTCGGGTTGGGTAAAGTAGAAGCCCTGTAGCATTTGAAAATTGAGTGAGATACAACGGTTGGCCGTTTCCTGATTTTCTACTTTTTCGGCGAGTAAAAGAATAGGCCAACGGCTGAGATGCTTCATGATTTCTGATAAATGTGCAGCCGTTAACTCATTGACATTGATTTTAACGATATTAACCAGCGACAAGATATGATCAAAGTGGTTGCTGGATTGACCAGCATAAGAGAGTGCGAGTTGGTAGCCTTTTTGTTTTAAGAATGCGCATCTCAGTGCTATGGCTTGAGTAATTTCAACGCCGCGGAGTATCTCTAGCACAACATGCTTTTTAGGTAACAACAAAATCGAATCATGCATGAGAAATTGAGCATCGACTTTGATAAAGCCGCGTCGTTTACCAATAACATTTTCGATGCCGAGCTGACCATAGGTTTCAATAATGACTTTCGCCGATGCTGCGGAATTGTCTGCTACGACTGCTTTGTTGTGATGATCGGATCGAAACAGCAATTCATAGGCAACCACATTTTGTTTCGTGTCCAAAATTGGCAGTCTACCAAGGTAAACATCACTCATAATGCTCTCTGAGTTGTTAACAATAGTTATTCTAGCTAGTCAATATCGACAAAAACGAGAAATTATTAATCCGGAAATGTGTTTTCACGAATTCGACACATCGCTTTTCCGCAATAAAGTTTTTCCACGGAAAAATTTTGATTCATGCAAGTTACACAATAACATGACTATAAAACCGAATAACAAGGTAGCAACGCCGATTAAGAAAACAGTGCCAACCCCTGCGATAGAACCGCTTTCTCCATAATCTGGATTGAACATACGATAAGCTTGAATGACGCTAATCGCAATCAACGTAAACCCGCCTATGGCCGGAAAAATAACTTGTGAAAGTGCGGTTTGCCAATGCTGGAAAGCGGTGTGATAAAAATAAGATACACAGGATAATGCTGCAATAGAATAATACGCACATACTGCAATACTGACACTGTGAATGGCATCTTTGATAATCGCTTCGCTGATTGAACTTAAAATCAAATAAATGAATAAAGTCATGCAACCAATTGTCCATGTAGCAATTTTAGGAGTGCGCGTGCGCTGATCTATTTTAGCGAATAATGATGGAATGGCTTGATACTTTGCCATTGTCAACATAATTCTAGCGGCTGGCATGATGGTCGAGATGGTAGCAGAAAAAGCAGAGATAGCGATAATTAGTGCCGCCAGCTTTGCGCCAGATAAGCCAATAATATCGGTTACCAACACAGTGATACTCGAATCGATGTTATTGGCAAAAGTTAAACTGAGAGAATCTTTTGGATCGGTACCCGCATAAGCAAGTGCCAATGTGGCAAAAACGACATAGGTAATCATTGTAATAACTATTGCAATGACACCGCTGTATCCTGCTTGTTCGGAATCTCCTTCCGTTTCTTCAGACATGGCTAATGATGCATCAAATCCCCAAAAAATAAACAATGCAATTAGAAATCCATTGAGAAAAGCGTTAAAAGAGGGAATAGCAAAAGGATTTAACCACCCCCAAGAAAGTGGTTGAGCTGACATGACAATGTTACCGTGCCAAATATTCGTAAAAAGCATAATTCCAAGAATGGCAAGCCCGCCGTATTGGGTGATTGTTAATAAGATTGTTACACGAGAGGATTCTTTTGCCCCAAGAACAGTTAAGTAAGTGGTGGATGCAATAAACGCTATGGATATAAACATATTTAGCCAATATGGTATGTGTTTGATGCCTAACAATACACCCGTTACATTGACGATTACTTGGGTTGCTGTGACGCCTGCTAAAATACTAGCGAAAAACATTGCCCAGCCGCCAAACCAACCAAATCTTGGACCTAATGCCTTAGTGCCCCACGTAAATACAGTGCCTGAATCTGGCGAAGCAGTAGTTAAATGCTTGTAGGATAACGCAACAAAAAACATCGGAATAACCGATAAAATAAACACAATCGGTAATTGATAACCACTTTCTGCTGCTCCATAACCCAACGCACCTGACAAGGAATAGGCAGGAGCCGTTGCTGCTAAACCGATCATTATCGCAGCAGATCTTGATATGGCACCCTTTTTGAGGCCTTTAGAAGGTGAAGTATGCATACCGATTATAGTTGTTGTAGTGGTGTCTGATAATTTTTTGGGCAGAAGTTAACAAAGATTGATAGTGAAGTCAAAATACTGTCGTAACACAATTAAAGCAAATCTTTCCTTATGGGAATTTTCTAAATGCTATTTTAAGAACGACCGATCATCTATCCAATATAAGCAATACCATGTTGAGCAAGGCCCACTAGATTGATATTTTCGGTGTTCACTGTGCTATCTGCTGCAATAATTGTTAATCCTGCTGTCGAGATTTCACCGCTATCTAACATGTTAAGGTACAGAGATTTTTCGGCATCTGAAGGGGGCGTGCCGAATAGATTCGTCCACAGTGTTGTAACAATTTGCTCGTGATTAATTAATCCTTTCGCGTTGAGAGCGTAATTTGCAAGCAGTTGATAATCGTTTTGGTTATCCGCTTCTAAAAGTCCTATGCCTACATATTCCTGATTTGAAACTAAACCAGATCCGAATACCGCGCCTAATAGTTTGGTAACCCAACCTGCGTGGTTGTCTAAATCCAATGCTAATTTAACGTCATTGAACTTGAGCCGCTCGATACTGTTTAATTGATCTTGATTGTTAGCGTTGCTGATTTCTTCAGTACGATAACTCTGATTGGATATTTTGTTGACCGAATATTGCGCAAGATTCGCCGGAATTATGACAGTATCTATTCCAATGTTACCGTCTAATAGGTTTGCAACAGCATTTCCAATTAAAACATCATTCCCGCCACCACCTACTGCGTTTTCTATCGTTACACCTTCAGCAATCCATAAATTGGGAATTGGATTACCAATATTGACGCCATTAGATTGCGCATAGATGGGTTGGCCGACAAAAGAACTCAGCGTAGCATTTAAATTGATGCTAGCAGGCGCTGCTCCGATATACTGAATGGTATCGATGCCCCCTGCATCCCAAATTGTTTCATGATAAGTTCCGCTTTCACTGTAGTTGTAAGTATCATTTCCCGCATGGAAGCTGGTATTGGCACCATAAATATACTGTATCGCAGCAATATCCAACACCATTGGCGTTGTGGGATGAAAAGAAAATTCGTTACCTTTTTCTCCTTGTAAATTACGATACGTGTAGCTCATCAAGGTGTGTGTAATATCGTCTTGCGAATCGGGCAATACTGCGGCGGCCGGTTTATCTGAGTCATAAAAAGGATGCTTGAGACCGAGCGTATGGCCAATTTCATGTAATACTGTTTCAAATGAGATGGTTCCCGGATTCCAGTCCTGAGCATTGAGTAATCCTAACGTGTTAATCCAAACATCGCCGGCTCGAACGCTACTACTCGGCAAATAAGACCAAGCCAATGTGAATTCGCTGGGATCTTTGGTATAGGCAGCACGGATGTCCCCGACAGCATTCTCAGATTCGAATATTCGGGTGAACGTAATATTGGCCACATTAGCCCATTGCTGTAGCGCATATTCAAAATTCACCTGATCCTTATTGGTCAACCAAGTTGTTTCGCTTTGCCAAGGTTCTTCGCCACCCGCTTGAGCGCCGTATCCTATTTGCTCATCAGTCGACCACCAGCTATTCCTATCCGGGAAGCTGTACGAAATGGCTGCATTGAGCCAACGTTTACCGCCTACTAATGAATCAATCGAATTAATATTTGCTGGATTAACTGATGTTACGGGACTCGATACTAAAGGTGTCGGCATAAATGTAAATTCAATAAAGTTACTTGTTGGTTTTAAACAGATTATTCATATTCGAATGTGAGTTAAAAGTGATCCCATGGTAATTAGATTGTTCTATTGTAATAAAGTGCATTCCTTAAAACGCAACGGAGCACGAAAAGTTGCATCATTCTGTAATGGAAACAACTCCTCCATCTATTTTTTGAATTTGCCCAATTACATCCTAATATCTTATTTAATCAACCTATACCGTAACAGCAAGTATCATTCAATTTTGAAAAATAAGATCAATTCATACCCTATTTTATCGATTAACTATAAATAGGAAATGCTACGCTTCCGCAACTTGCAGCATTTAACTGAATGCAAGTAGAATCTGATTGGGGGTTGTTCAGAATGAAATATGAATTGAATTTTGATAAAGGGATTTCGCTATGAAAAAACATATAAAACATCTATTGTTATCATCCATTGCTACAGTCGCATTTTTTGGCAACATTCAATCTTCTGTGGCAGATGTAGCTACTGACACCGAAAAATTATTAAATTGGGCACAAAATAGTTATAAGAACTTTTTCCCTAGCATTCAACCGACTCAAACGCTTGCACCTTGGTTGTATCGGTTTTATCCAGAAACAGGAATTTATGCTGGGGTCAATATAGAAACTAATGATGTATATGTAATGGGTGGTCAATTCGGTAATAATCCACAACGCGTTGACTCACTCGCCAGCATGATTACTACAGTAGATAATTCTGGCACATATACAGGAATCCCTGGCTGCGACACGACTAAAATGCCCGCTGGATTCACGGCAACACAGAGTGGCAATGTCGTTACCGTCACGACGAATGGTCAATGTATTGCGATGCCTACTGATGATAGCGGTAATGTCTGCGATGCCCCGCCACAACCAACAGCTACAGGAATTTCAACATTGGGAGAAAATACTATTAACCAATCGGAAGTCAAAGGAGTACAAGTCCCTTCCGGTCCTAATGCTAATGTTTTACAACAATTTGTGGATGCAACAGCAAAGATTAAAACTTGTACGATTAATGCTGATCAAGAAAGCGCAAATCTTATTATCAACGCTGATATTTGTCTCGATATCACTTCTGCAATTCAAGATCTTGCAAGCTCTATACCTGGCATTACGATAACACCACCGGTCACTTATCACATGAAAAGCACTGCTACCAATCAAGTTGTTTCTGATTGTTTTGCTACGGATGCTTCATTTATTGATAATGCTTTTACAGGAGAAAGTTGGGTTAAAGAGAATGGTACTTTTGTGAAAGTAGGCGGATAATTGTCACATTAGGTGAATAACTTAGAAAAATTTCTTTGGAAAATTAAAAGCGAGCTGATGTTTAAAAATCGCATCAGCTTGCTTTTGTTTTTAGTCATTTAAAGTCCGCGTGCAAGATCATTCTGTAAATCTTGCACGGCTTCTAATCCGACAGCAATCCTCAATAACCCATCTGAAATCCCAGCAGCATCGCGCGCTTCTTGAGTAATTCTGGCATGCGTCGTTGTGGCTGGGTGGGTTAATGTGCTCTTAGCATCACCCAAATTTGCGGTGATCGAAATCAGTTTCGTAGAATCAATCACACGCCAGGCTGCTTCTTTTCCTCCCTTCACCTCAAAAGCAACGATACCTCCTCCCGATTTTTGCTGCTTTTTAGCAAGCTCATATTGAGAATGTGAAGATAATCCTGGATAAAATACGCGCGTGACATTCGGTTGAGACTCCAGCCATCGCGCTATCTCCAAAGCGTGCGCTGAATGTGCTTCCATGCGTACTTTCAGTGTTTCAATTCCTTTCATGATCACCCACGCATTAAATGCGCTGAGTGTAGGTCCGGCCGTGCGTAAGAAACCAAAAACACCGCCATCCATCAATAAATCTCTTTTACCTAATACAGCGCCGCCGAGTACTCTACCTTGGCCTTCCAAGTATTTAGTAGCAGAATGAATTACTATATCAGCACCCAATTCAAGCGGTTTTTGCAACGCAGGGGTACAAAAGCAATTATCGACTGCCAGCCAAATTCCAGCTTGGTGTGCCACTGCCGATAATGCGGCGATATCCGAAATTTCTGTTAATGGATTGGAAGGGGTCTCAAGAAAAAAAAGCTTGGTATTGGGTTGAATTGCCATCTGCCAAGAGGCAACATCGGTCGCAGATACAAATGTCGTATCAATGTTAAACTTTTTTAGTATATTGTTAAAAAGATTAACCGTGGAACCGAACAAACTTCTTGATGCGACGATATGATCCCCTGCGGATAGCAAACCCATTACACACGCAAGAATAGCAGACATACCGGACGAAGTGGCAACGCAGACTTCGGCTCCTTCAAGTGCGGCAAGGCGTTCTTCAAAAGCAGTTACGGTAGGATTAGTAAAACGCGAATAAATGTTGCCTGGTTCGCTACCAGAAAAACGTGCCGCTGCCTGTGCAGCGCTATCGAAAACAAAACTCGACGTTAAATAAAGTGCTTCAGAATGTTCGTTAAATTGACTGCGATGAATACCCGTGTGCAATGCGATTGTTTCGGGTTGAAAATGTTCAGACATAGATATTAAAGTACCTCAAAGATCTTATTAAGCATGTCAATCAGCAACCACCAAGCTTAAATCAAGTTGTGTATTAGAACGGGAGCGTATTTTGGGAAGATTGGTACGTTGCAATTCAATCTGCTTCAAATATTCCGTCGTTACATCGCCAGTAAGATAAATACCATCAAAACAAGAGGTCTCAAAATTTCTTGTTTGGGACGATGCTTTAGAGACAGCAGATTTAAGCGCATCCAGATCCTGAAAAACCAAATTATCAGCACCGATCTCATGACAGATTTCATCGGTATCCCGATCTGTTGCAATCAATTCTTGCCGGGTCGGCATGTCAATGCCATACACATTGGGGAATCGAACAGGTGGTGCTGCTGAAGCAAAATAAATTTTATTAGCCCCCGCTTCTCGCCCCATCTGAACAATCTCGCGACTCGTTGTTCCTCGCACGACCGAATCATCAACCAGCAAAACATTTTTACCGCGAAATTCGACACTAATTGCATTGAGTTTTTGCTTGACTGATTTGCGGCGCAATTGCTGTCCGGGCATGATAAAAGTACGCCCGACGTAGCGGTTTTTTACAAATCCTTCGCGAAAATTAACGCCTAGTTGGTAGGCTAGTTGCAGTGCGCTTGGGCGGCCGGAATCGGGAATGGGGATCACTACGTCAATATCCAAATGATGCATCGTTTTTTTAATTTTCTCAGCGAGATGTTCGCCCATATTCAGCCGTGTTTCATAAACCGAAATACCATCCATCACTGAATCTGGCCGCGCCATATAAATATATTCGAATATGCATGAATTCAAGGAATGATGCGTAGCACATTGTTTACTATAAAAATTACCCGCCTCATCAATGAAAATAGCCTCACCTGGCTTTACATCTCGAATTAATTTAAAACTCAAGGTATCTAGTGCAGCGCTTTCTGAAGAAACCAAAAATTCCGTTCCTGACTCATTTTCCACCGAACCAAAAACCAATGGTCTGATACCGTATGGATCTCGAAAAGCCAGCAAGCCAAACCCTGCGATCATTGCGACTACAGCGTATGCACCTCGACAACGTTTATGGACGCCCTCTACCGCTTTAAAAATTGTTTCCGGATCTAATTGGGAACTATGAGTATTGGCTTGCAATTCGTGCGCCAAAACATTCAACAACACTTCGGAATCGGAATTAGTATTAACATGCCGCAAATCGGCACGAAACAACTCTTCGTTTAACTCCATGGCATTCGTAAGATTACCGTTATGACCGAGAACAATACCAAAAGGAGAATTGACATAAAAAGGTTGTGCTTCAGCGGAAGATCCTGCTGATCCGGCAGTGGGATAGCGTACATGACCAATCCCCATATTTCCAACTAACGCACGCATATTTCGAGTACGAAACACATCTCGTACCATACCGAGACCTTTATGCATATGAAAGGTATTATGCTGCGCAGTCACAATACCACTGGCATCTTGCCCTCGATGTTGCAATGTTAGCAGCCCATCGTATAGCAATTGACTAACGGGTGATTGTGCAACTACACCTAAAATTCCACACATAAAGAAACTCCATTTGTTTCGTTTACTTGCACTAACCGGTTACCAATACAATTGCAAAAAGATAAGAGCATCCATAAATTGATAATTTAATAGCTCTCTTTCTTGTCGAAACTAATATGTTTTGCTAAATCTTCCGGCAGCCACAGCAAAACTTGCTTAGCTACTAATTCTAAAGGCTTACTAAACACAGCCTGTTGCCAAAATGATTGACTCGGAATGGTCGTCAATCCAGCCATTAGCACGATGACGGTTGCAATGATCAATGCTCTTAAAAACCCAAATACAGAACCAAATAATCGATCAATAAAGCCCAAGCCAATATTTTTAATTAATGCTGTGAGTAACATCGTGAGTAATGCAGTATTCACTAATACGGTAAGAAACACCAGCACGAATGTAACCAGAAACCGTAATGTTTCGCCGACTACCGCATCCGGAAGAAATTTCACAAAAAAGGACGTATATGCCCCTGCCACAATAAATGCCGCAATCCAACCAGCGATCGACAGCACTTCACGAACCAATCCTCTGATGATACTCAAAACAATTGATACAAAAAAAATAGCACAAACTACATAGTCAAAAACAGTCATTGGCAAAAATTAGTTTTCGTGTATCAAATTCTAGATTTAAGGGTTAGCAATTGTTTCGTTATTTCGATGTGATCACACCATCAAAACCCAACTTATTCAGTTTCTTTAATTCGTTCTCTGCAATACTTCTAGAAGCGAGCGGTCCAATTCTGACGCGAGTCACATCACCAGCACTGGTTTTAACCACCTCAGTATAGGCGCGAAACCCGTTCATCACTAAATTTTCTAACTGTTGTCTTGCTTTCGATTGATCAGAAAAAGCACCCAATTGTATGATCACGCCCCCTTTCGGAATTTCTGTCGTACCCACTGTATCGGTTGATTGAACAGGCTTGCTCACCGCGCTTGGAGTAACCTTCGGTGTCTGTGCTGCGGGAGGAACTACTGCCGTTTCTTCCGTCACTACTTTGCGTTTAGTCTCAATTTTAGGCTTGATGCCTGGTATTGGTAAACGCTTACGTTCATCCGGTGTTGCTTCAAAATCTTCAGTGACACGAGTGTCTGCTGTAGTAGCTTCGTACGGTGGTGTTGATTCAGTCAACTGATTCCCCTGTTGATTCAAAGCACCAGTCGGAGCCAAATCTTTGGGAGGAACAGGAATTTGAACAGAATGACTAACCGACTTATCTACATTAGGTAAATTAATCACCACTTCCTGCGGCGCTTTATCCGTTTTGGGTTCATCAAAAATAGCCGGCAGTACGATAATTGAAATAGCAACTAAGACAATCGCCCCAACAAGCCGTCTTCTTGCGCGTTTACGTAATAACAGTTCTTCTTCACTAATATTTTTGTTCATTTATTATCCAATGAAATCACTCAAAGCGTTTTCCAGTGCCTTAGTACATCACTCACCGTATAAAAGGATCCAAAAACGCAAATTCTATCATTTTTAGTCGCTTCTCTACAGGCAAAAACGAAAGCTTCCTGAACATTTAAAAACGGTAAAACTGTTTCTTTGTCAGCAACTATTCCCGCCTCATTGAGTTGATTGTGTATGTGTTCAATCGTTGCGGATCGTTCAGAATCAACCGACGAAATTAACCATACATCAATTTGCTGTTTTATTCGCATCACTACTCCGGCAATATCCTTATCTGCCAGCATGGCAAAAACCGCATACGTTTTTCCGATAGGTTTAGTCGATGCCAAGTTATCCGCTAGCACCATTGCTGCTGCGGGATTATGCGCCACATCGAGAATGATCATCGGTTGCGTTGAAATGACTTGAAATCTTCCAGGAATAGTAGCTTGACTCAAGCCCTCTCGAATATCCTTCATCGCTACTGGTAATACATCATACAGAGCATCTAAAGCAGCTAGACTGGTGCACGCATTTTGTAATTGCTTCTTTCCTCTTAAAGCAGGAATCGGGAGCGAATAACGCTCTCCTTTGGGTCCCCAATAATCCCATTGGTTGGTTTTATCGACATAACCAAATGCTTGATTGATTAATAGTAATTGAGGATTAATTTGATTTATTTTCTGTAGAACCGCATGCGGCAAATCTATCTCCGCACAAACCGCCGGTGTATTTTTTCTAAAAACAGCCGCTTTCTCGCAGCCTATTTTTTCACGGTTGTCTCCCAGATACTCCATATGATCGAGATCGATACTCGTTACAATCGAACAAGCTGGAGAAAATACATTCACAGCATCTAATCGTCCACCCAATCCAACTTCTAAAATGGCCACTTCAACTTCGAGCTGAATAAACCAATCCATCGCAGCTAATGTACCAAATTCAAAGAAAGTCAGCGATGTTTGGCAAGCTTCTCTCGCCTGTTCGACACGCTCAAATACGCGACACAAACTCGCATCATCGACTGCTATTTTGTTGATACGCATACGTTCGTTATACCGTAACAAATGCGGTGAGGTATAACATCCAACGCGATAGCCTGCGCTACACAAAATCGCTTCAAGCATCGCGCAAACCGATCCTTTGCCGTTAGTGCCCCCAACAATAATGAGAGGAAACTTGGGAGTTAAGTTAAGCTGTTCATTAACACGATTGACTCTTTCGAGGCCCATGTCAATGTCTTTGGGGTGAATTGCTTCAAGATAGGTTAACCAATCAGGCAATGAGCGTAATGAAAAAATGTCTTACCCCTAAACAATCACTTTATTCAGTAGTAATGCGCTGATAATGGGAAAAAGCAATCAAGCCAAGGTTAGCAACAAAGAAACGTTCTTTAGCTCATTGAAGCAACTGGTGCAGGGACACGCATTAATTGCGTGCATAAACTAGCAATTTTATCGCGCATCTGCCGACGATCCACGATCAGATCAATGGCACCGTGTTCTAATAAAAATTCTGAACGCTGAAAACCTTCTGGAAGTGTCTGCCGAACCGTTTGCTCGATCACACGAGGACCCGCAAAACCGATCAATGCTCCTGGCTCCGCGATGACAATATCACCGATAAAAGCAAAACTCGCTGAAACGCCTCCCATGGTAGGATCCGTCAAAACAGAAATGAAAGGTAGCTGATGCTGACTAAGGCGTGTTAAAGCAGCGGATGTTTTGGCCATTTGCATCAGAGAAAACAAACCTTCTTGCATGCGAGCACCGCCACTCGCACTAAAGCAGACGAAAGGCATACGCTGATCAATACATGCTTTAACGCCTCTCACGAAACGCTCACCCACTACCGACCCCATCGAGCCACCCATAAAACCAAACTCAAAAGCCGCAACAACAATAGGAAGATTATTGATTTTACCTTGCACAACGATCAAAGAATCATTTTCATCGGTTCCCTCTTTTGCCTGCGCCAAGCGATCGATGTAGCGTTTGCTGTCTTTAAACTTGAGTGCATCAGTCGCTACCACCGCCGCACCGATTTCGATACGGCCATCCTGATCCAAAATGAATTCGACCCGGTCTCGCGCAGAAATACGATTATGGTAGCTGCATCTCGGACAAACATTCAAATTCTTTGCCAGATCGGAAAAGTAAAGAACCGCCTCGCAGTTCTTGCATTTGCTCCACAACCCTTCAGGAACAATTTTCTTTTCACCGGCTTGTTTTTTTTTAATTTTCGGCGGGATTATATTTTGAAACCAACTCATACTATGTAATGAGGAAAAATTCGTTGATCATTTTGTTAATGCTCATCCATTGCCTTGCGAAGATCCGTTAACAATGAGGCTACTTGAAACAGCAATTTATCTTGTGTCGCATGTTCTATTTCCTCGATAATCCGACTACCTATCACCACGGCATCGGCCACATTAGCCACGGCCCTAGCTGTGGAGCCATCACGGATACCAAACCCGACGCCAATTGGAATAGTAATGTGCTGACGTAGTTCTTTCAATCGTTGGCTAACATTTTCTAAATCCAGATGCGACGCGCCAGTGACACCTTTTAAAGAAACATAATACACATAGCCTTTTGCCAGCTTAGCAACCTGTTCAATTCTCGCTTTCGGAGTGGTCGGAGATAATAAAAAGATGGCATCAATGCCATGTTCATCAAGGCATTTTACCCATTCGCTCGATTCTTCAGGCGGATAATCAACGATCAACACACCATCTACGCCACAACTGCGTGCTTTACTTGCAAATACCGTGTATCCCATTGCTTCAATCGGATTCGCGTAGCCCATGAGAACGACCGGTGTATCGGTATTGGTTTCTCTAAATTCGCCAACAAAATCGAGTACTTTATTGAGACTTACATGATGCTTCAAAGCGCGTTCCGATGATCTCTGTATCGTCGGGCCATCGGCCATAGGATCCGAAAAAGGCACACCTAGCTCTATGATATCAGCACCTGATCGCACTAATTGATGCATTAAATGAACAGTAACATCCGGATGTGGATCACCCGCTGTAATAAAGGGAATAAGCGCCTTGCGATTTTGATCCTTCAGGCTTGCAAATGTTTGTGCAATTCGATTCATACCATTCTCAAACCTAAAGTGACAAACCAGACATTTGCGCGACTGTCGCCATATCTTTATCCCCACGCCCCGACAAATTCACCAGTAATAACTTATCTTTTGGTAGGGTTGGCGCATATTTGGCAGCATAAGCCAGCGCATGGCTTGATTCTAACGCGGGCATAATGCCTTCGTATCGACATAAATCATGAAAAGCTTGTAGTGCTTCGTCATCCGTAATGGCAACATATTCTGCTCGTCCACAATCCTTAAGCCAAGCATGTTCTGGCCCTACTCCAGGATAATCCAATCCGGCTGAAATGGAATGGGTTTCAATAATTTGACCGTTTTCATCTTGAATCAAATAAGTGCGGTTTCCATGCAACACACCGGGTCTACCGGTAGAAAGTGTCGCAGCATGCTGCTTGGTCTCAATCCCTTTACCAGCCGCTTCAACGCCAATCAAACGAACGGCACTGTCCTCAATATAAGGATAAAACAAGCCAATCGCATTGGATCCTCCGCCAACACAAGCAATCAAAGCATCGGGCTGACGTCCAAAAAGTTCTATCATTTGTGTTTTTGCCTCAATGCCTATGATTGCTTGAAAATCTCGCACCATCATTGGATAAGGATGCGGACCAGCCACAGTTCCTATAATGTAAAAGGTGCTTTCAACATTGGTTACCCAATCGCGCATAGCCTCATTGAGCGCATCCTTTAAAGTGCGAGATCCAGATTCTACGGGTATCACAGTCGCACCCAGCAATTTCATTCGGTATACATTGGTCGCTTGACGTTTCACATCCTCCGATCCCATGTACACCACGCATTCCATGCCATAACGCGCTGCCACCGTAGCGCTCGCTACACCATGCTGTCCAGCGCCAGTTTCCGCAATCACTCTTTTTTTACCCATACGCCGCGCTAACAAAGCCTGACCCACGGTATTGTTGATTTTGTGCGCGCCGGTATGATTTAAATCTTCTCTTTTTAGTAATATTTGCGCGCCGCCCAAATGCTCTGACCATCTTTTTGCATGATAAATAGGACTGGGCCTGCCCACATAGTGTTTTAATTCATAAGCAAATTCGGCCTGAAACTCTGAATCCGTGCGGTAATATTCATATTTTTGGCGCAAATCTTCCAATGCTGAAATTAATGTTTCAGCTACAAAAATACCGCCATACGGACCAAAATGGCCGTCTCGACTCGGAAGATCATAAGCGCTCAAAATTATTTAGTCCCCTGCATAAAAGCAAAAATTTTTTCCTCGTTTTTAATCCCTTTTGCAACTTCCACACCACTCGATACATCGACTGCCCAAGGACGAGTTTCCCGAATGGCATTCGACACATTCTCAGGATTCAAACCACCGGAAAGAATCAATGGCAGCGGCAATCGTGATGGGATCAATTTCCAGTCGAACGTATGCCCAGTCCCCCCCGGCATGCCAACGGTATAAGTATCGACAAGCAGCCCTTTTGCCGTTTCATAGCGTTGTGCGTATTGTAACAAATCTGTATCTTCTTTGACTCTTATCGCTTTAATATAGGGCACTGAAAATTGCGCACAAAATTCAGGGGATTCATCGCCATGAAATTGCAGCAAATTTAATTTAACCTTTTGGATTGTTTGCTCAACCCAAGAGGCGTCAGGATCCACGTAAACACCCACAACGGTAATGAAAGACGGTATCCGGGAAGCGATATGATAGGCTGATTCAGGATCAATGTAGCGCGGACTTTGCGGCCAAAACACAAAACCAATGGCATCCACACCCGCTTTAATCGCTGATTGCGCATCTTCACTGCGGGTAATTCCGCATACTTTTACACGTACCGACATAAGAACTGCTAATTATATAACATCTCATGCACTAAAGGCATTCTAGGAAGTTCGGGCAGTCCCCATTGATGGGGATAAGAAACTTTGGCTAAATACAAACCTTGAGAAGAAAAAGTGGGGGCCGCCAACTTAC
This sequence comes from Nitrosomonas sp., assembly GCA_020890945.1. GTDB lineage: Bacteria > Pseudomonadota > Gammaproteobacteria > Burkholderiales > Nitrosomonadaceae > Nitrosomonas. The sequence continues at coordinate 10,379 of JAJHPK010000081.1, read as the reverse complement.
GATCACTGCTTTGCAACAAATCTTTCATCCATTCGGGCGGGTATTTTCCCTTCCCAATATAGACCAAACTACCAATAATGTTTCTAACCATATGTTGCAGAAAAGCATTTGCGCGCAAATCAAAAACAATTAAGGGACCGCGGCGAACGATACTCAAGTTTGTAATGGTTCGGATAGGTGATTTCGCTTGACACTCAGCCGCGCGAAATGATGAAAAATCATGCTCCCCAAGTAAAAAATCACTCGCCATTTGCATCTTTTCCAATACCAAAGGCTGATGAAACCAACCAACTTTCGCTGACTGCAATCCCGGTCGCGTCGATTGATTTAGCAGGAAATACAGATAATGACGCTCCACCGCACTATAACGAGCATGAAAATCCGATGACACCTCAGCCGCCCACCGTATTGCAATATCATTCGGCAACTTAGCGTTAACGCCGCGTATCCACGCATTGATGGGTCGTTTTGATTCAGTATCGAAATGCACTACTTGATAGAACGCATGTACACCAGTATCAGTCCGCCCTGCTGTGACTACTCGAATATTTTCTTGCGCGATTAACGATAATGCTTGTTCTAGCGCATCCTGAATCGTGCATTTACCCGGTTGGCTCTGCCACCCACAATAACGACTACCATCATACTCCAATACCAAAACGATTCGCACAAACCAACGCTATCAGTGTCGAGTGATTCGATAAAAATGATTTATCTTAAACACGCTAATGGTTACAAACTTTTCATTAATTTCTTAGCGGCTCTTTTCTGCTTCGTATCGCCATCCCGAATGACTTCTTCCAGCATTTCCTTAGCACCTTCCTTATCATCCATCTCTTGATATGCTTTTGCTAAATCAAGCTTGGTTTCAACTTCTTGCCATTGTTCACTGTTGGCATTCAAATCGGATTCGTTTTCTTGCTGCGCTGCAGAATCAGCATTTTCAATATCTAAGTTGATATTTTCTAGTCCTAATTCAGGCACAACCGGAATAGCTTTAGCAGATCCATCAATGTCGTCAGAAGCCAACTGATCTGAACTATCTAGTTCATCCATAAGTTCTAGAGGGCTTAAATCACGCGCAGTTGCGGATGCTTTTCCATTGCTTGCAGGGTTTATTTTCTGAATATCCTCATCGGCTAATTTGATTGCTTCCGGAGATAGATCAAAATCAATCGTATGTTCTTGATCAGAAGCTGCTTCTGATGCCATGGCAAAATCCGACGATACTTCTTCGGTTGCCGAACTGGGCGCTGAATCATAATCAGATAGATTAATTGCGACCGAATCATTTTGATTTGCTTCCTTAGCATCCGCCAAATCAAACTCAGTTTCGTAATTAGCATGAGCCGATGTATTATGATCGGTATCTTCATCAGCAAGATCGATATCATTCGATGCTTCTGCTGACTGAAAATGATGTTTTGTCGCATCGTCGTCTAAATCTGATTGCGGATGATCATCAAATTCGGTTTCCTCAGATTTTTCCGAAAAATTTGCATACATCACTGTGTTTTGTTCAAAATCCCGGTCTTCTTCTTGAACTGAATGCGCAGCCGCCGCGGTATTAGGATGCATTGAATCTTCATCATCGGACGCATAGCTATCCGCTGCGGCAACAGCTTGATGCGCGCCTGCCATTCCAGCCATTCTAGATTTTATCCTAGAAGAAAAATCTTCCGCGGCTTTATCATCGTCATCATCGTCTTCTTCTAAACGTTGACGCCGCTTACGCACCCATAATAACGCGGATAACAATATCACCATCAAAAAAGCACCAACATACTCAATATTGGCAAAAATCTGATCCGTCAATGAAGCCTCTACATTCTCTACAGGAGCCGCGACTGGCAAAACTGGCGCTGGTGCTGGTGCTGGCACAGGGGCTTCCGCTGGTGCTACCACATCTGGAGTAGTTGCAACACTGGCAGATTGCTCTGCTTCCAACTCAGTCGCATTTTTTTCTGCTGACACTGGCAGCTGTACAGGCACTGGAATGGGTGCCTGCGGCGTAGGTGCAACGACAGCTTCAGGTTTAGCTTCGGATTTAGTTACAGATTTATCATTGGATTCGGCTTTAGCTTGCGCCTGAGCAAGAGAAGCATCCTTCAATTCCAATAATTTTTTTAAATTCTCGACACTTTTTTCCAGCATCGCTACACGCTCATTAGCTTCTTTAAGCGCGAGATTCTTTGCAATAGCGTCTTCTTCCATCATCCGCAAGCGATCTGATGCGCCAGATTGCCCAGCAGACACTTTTTCCTCGCCATCCGTAGTTGTTTGGACCGCGCTCGACAAACGCAATACTTCCTTAGGTGCTTCACTGGCATTGATCATTTGCTTATCAATTCGCGTGGTAATTTTACCTTGATCGGATTGCCGTATTGGTTTTTGCGAAGAAAGCCCACGGGATGATGATGCAAGCCTTGATCGGTAGTTATGCCAATCAATCACTTGCATACGAATCTCAGAACGCGCTGATTTTTTATCGATTGCGTCAGCTTCTCCTTTTTCAGGAATTTTTAAAACCGCGCCCACTTTAAGCAGATTCATATTTCCTGCTATAAAAGCATCACGGTTAGCGCGATAAAGCGCCACCAGCATCTGATTAAGATCTACACCTGCTGGCAACACTTGGCGTGCAATAGCCGACAAGTTATCACCTGGAGCCACTGGACCATAGGTGCCCGTGGTTTGAAGTGCCGTATTCTCAGTTGTGGTCTTCGCTGGTTTAGGATTTTTTACGGGTACTGTTTTTTTAGATGGTGAACTATCAAGTGCAGGCGGTGTGTCTTTTTGTGGCGCAGCCACAACCGGAGCAACAGTAGCAGGAATGCTTGGAGCAGCAATTTGTTTGGGTGCTGACTCAGCAGGATCTAGCAGAACAGCGTATTCCCGCAAGATTCGTCCAGAAGCCCAATTCAACTCCACTAATAAATTCAAGAAAGGATCATTGACCGCTTGAGGAGAACTGAGCTTAATGTAAGGATTGCCATTAGTTCTCGACTCGATGGAAACCTTAATGGCCGAAAAAAAGGTTTCGTAATTGATGCCCGCTTGAGCAAACGCATCTCGAGAAGCAATACTGGCTTTTAGTGAAGGAATTTCGTCCTTATTAGTCGTAACGATATCAATTTCAGCACTTAAGGGTTGCCCCAAAGCAGACGTAAGTGACAGCTTACCGAGTCCTGCTGCAAAAAGTACCGTATATGGCAACAACAGAATGATCAAAAACAAGCTTACTTTAAAGGAAGTTTTATACACTGAAATACCCTCTTTCTTTTCAAAAATAAATATTTGCAAGGCCAGCATTACGACGTAAGCACTGAAACAGGCTATGTTTCAAATATAAACCGATTCATTTAGTAAACTTTTTATTCAATCACATAGGCAATTCATTCAAGATTTTCATTAATAACACATCACCATTTTATAGATGGTCAAAATCGTTTAATGTTGTATCAAAATACGCAACATTCTACGCAAAGGTTCTGCAGCTCCCCATAACAATTGATCTCCTACGGTGAAAGCTGACAAATATTCCCCCCCCATCGCCAATTTCCGCAGTCGACCGACGTTAATCGATAAAGTACCTGTTACGGCAGCGGGTGTGAGTTCAGTAGTCGTTTCTTCACGATGATTAGGGACAACATGAACCCATTTATTGGAGTTTGCAATGATTTCCTCAATTTCTTCAATAGGAATATCTTTTTTCAACTTGATAGTGAGTGCCTGACTATGGCAGCGCATCGCTCCGACGCGCACACAGATGCCATCAACGGGAATCTGATGATCGAATCGACCAAGAATTTTATTTGTTTCTGCTTGCCCCTTCCATTCTTCTCTGCTTTGCCCGTTGGAGACTTCTTTATCAATCCAAGGAATTAAACTGCCCGCCAGCGGCGCACCAAAATTTTCTGTAGGAAATGTTTTATCGCGCAGTGTTTCCGCCACCTCACGATCGATATCCAGTATGTTTGACGCTGGATCTTCTAGCAAATCTTTTGCTGCTTTATGCGTCTCACCCATTTGCTCCAATAATTCGCGCATATTTTTAGCACCGGCACCAGACGCAGCTTGATAAGTCATCGCGCTCATCCATTCTACCAAGCCTTTTTCAAACAACCCTCCAACGGCCATCAACATCAAACTTACGGTGCAGTTACCACCAATAAAATTTTTTACGCCGTCTTGCAAAGCTTGTTCAATCACAGGCTTGTTGATTGGGTCAAGAATAATCACAGCATCTTTATCCATACGCAAAGCTGACGCTGCATCAACCCAATATCCTGACCAGCCGGATTGACGCAATTGCTTGACGACTTCATTGGTATAATCTCCTCCCTGGCAAGAAACAATGATATCCATAGCAGCCAATTGCTTAATATCGTGTGCATCTTGCAGCGTAGGGATTTCCTTACCAATATCGGGACCTACACCACCCTTTTGCGATGTAGTAAAAAAAACTGGATCGATCAATGAAAAATCATTTTCTTCACGCATCCGTTGCATCAGCACTGATCCAACCATGCCGCGCCATCCAACAAAGCCAACTTGTTTCATTGCCTGACTGATATCCTAAAAATTAACAAAATGATAAAAAATAAAAAACTTTGTATAAATATTAACTTATTTTACAAATTTACAACAAACGATTTAGTACAGAGAGACTATTTAATTTAACCTTTTATGACATTTTTCTCTCATTTGAATTCACAAGCGCACGCTATAGAACCGATAACACCGCATCGCCCATAGCCCGAGTGCCCACTACACTCCCTAAAGAACTATTTGATTCCGCTATATCTTTGGTTCTACGCCCTGAAACCAATACTTTTTTAATCGCCTGTTCGATACGTTTTGCAGATTCCTCATGGTTAAAGGTATACCGCATCATCATCGCTACCGACAAAATCGTCGCTAACGGATTAGCGATATCTTTACCGGCAATATCCGGTGCCGAACCATGAATCGGTTCATACAGGCCTTTATTACTCTGGTCCAAAGAAGCAGAGGGCAACATGCCGATCGATCCGGTTAACATTGACGCCTCATCAGATAAAATATCACCAAACATATTGCCGGTTACAATCACGTCAAATTGCTTGGGGTTTCTTACTAATTGCATGGCAGCATTATCAACTAACATATGTGAAAGCGCGACATCTGGATAATCCTTTGCCACTTCAATCACAACATCACGCCACAATTGCGTACATTCCAGCACATTCATCTTATCGACCGAACATAATTTCCCTTGCCGTTTACTCGCCGCTTGGAAAGCAACATGCGCAATCCGTTTAATCTCAGATTCACTATAAATCATGGTATTAAAACCGACTCGTTGACCATCACGCGTTTCTATCCCTCGCGGTTCGCCAAAATAGATATCACCGGTCAATTCTCGTACGATTAAAATATCTAAGCCGGCAACAACGTCAAATTTTAAGCTGGAAGCATTCGCCAATTCAGGATATAAAATCGCCGGACGTAAATTAGCAAATAAATTAAGCGCCTTACGAATCGCCAACAAACCTTTTTCCGGACGTTGTTGACGCGGCAATGAATCATATTTGGGTCCACCCACCGCGCCCAATAAAACCGCATCGGCTTGACTGGCCAAACGATGCGTTGCTTCCGGATAAGGCTCTCCCGTCGCATCGACCGCGCATCCACCGATTAGTCCATTTTCCAGCTCAATCGGTAAACCATCCGATTGTAATGCTTCCAACACACGAACAGCTTGTGCCACGATCTCCGGCCCAATTCCATCTCCGGGTAGTACTGCGATTTTCATAGTATTTGATAGTCTTTCTCGTTATGCGAACAACCAAGGTTGTTGCTCGCGCCTTTTGTCTTCAAAAGCTTTAATTTTGTCCGCATGTTGCAGCGTCAACCCGATCTCATCCAATCCATTGAGCAAACAATGTTTGCGAAAAATATCGATCTCAAACTCAAAGAGTTTGTGATCAGGAGTACTAACACTTTGATTTTGCAAGTCGACCGTCAATTGATAACCCGGATGCATGGCAACTTCAACAAATATCAAATCCAATATTTTGCTGTCCAGCACAATGGGTAATAAGCCTATCTTGAAACAATTATTAAAAAAGATATCCGCAAAACTCGGTGCAATAATGACGCGAAAACCATAATCCTGTAACGCCCACGGAGCATGCTCGCGACTAGAACCACAGCCAAAATTGGCACGCGCCACTAAAATCTGAGCGCCTCGATACCTAGGCTGATTTAACACAAATTCTGGATTGGGTTGGCGTTTTGACGAATCCATTCCGGGTTCTCCGTGATCCAAAAAACGCCATTCATCAAATAAGTATTGTCCAAAACCCGAACGTTTAATGGATTTTAGAAATTGTTTCGGAATGATCGCATCGGTATCCACATTGGCACGATCAATCGGCGCGACAACTGCAGTCAGCGTATGAAATTTTTCCATTCGTTTTATCTTTTATCGTATAAAAAACTAATCAAGATTCTCACCCTATTGCAGCCTGAACTATCCATTCATTTTTCGAACATCGACGAAATGCCCGGCGATAGCGGCAGCCGCTGCCATGGCTGGACTCACAAGGTGCGTTCTGCCTCCCGAGCCTTGCCTTCCTTCAAAATTACGATTCGATGTCGACGCGCAACGCTCCCCTGGATTCAAACGATCATCATTCATGGCCAAACACATCGAACAGCCCGGTTCGCGCCATTCGAATCCTGCCTTGGTAAAAATCTTATCTAAGCCTTCCTGCTCAGCCTGTTGTTTCACTAAACCAGAGCCTGGCACCACCATCGCTAATTTGATATTTGCCGCAATTTTTTTATTTTTAACAACTTGCGCGGCAGCACGCAAATCTTCGATACGCGAATTAGTACAAGAACCAATAAACACTTTATCAACAGTAATTTGTTGAATCGGCATATTGGCTTTCAAACCCATATAATTCAGCGCATGTTGCATGTCTTTACGTTTCACTTCGTCCGTAACACGCGCAGGATCAGGAACCGTACCGTCTATGGTAGTCACCATCTCTGGCGAAGTTCCCCACGTGACTTGTGGTTTTATTTGCGCTGCATCTAAAGTCACCGTCCGATCAAATACAGCTTCAGGTTCACTGTGTAAGGTTTTCCAATACGTAACGGCTCGTTCCCACATTTCTCCTTGCGGTGCAAATGGGCGGCCTTTTATATAATTGATCGTGGTATCGTCAACAGCGACCATGCCAGCACGAGCACCTGCCTCGATTGCCATGTTACACAAGGTCATACGTCCTTCCATCGATAACTCACGAATAGCACTGCCGGCAAATTCAATCGCATAGCCGGTACCTCCCGCGGTACCAATTTTTCCGATGATCGCCAATGCAATATCTTTAGCGGTGACACCCAAGCCTAATTGACCTTCAACCACAACGTGCATAGTCTTAGATTTCTTTATCAAAAGACATTGCGTCGCTAAAACATGCTCAACTTCAGACGTACCAATACCAAAGGCCAAACAACCAAAGGCACCGTGCGTACTGGTATGCGAATCACCGCACACTACCGTCATGCCAGGTAAAGTAGCGCCCTGCTCCGGTCCGATCACATGCACGATTCCTTGCCGCAAATCATTCATTTTGAATTGCGTAATTCCTAGTTCATCACAATTTTGGTCGAGAGTGTCAACCTGTAGGCGCGAAATCGGATCCTGTATACCATCGCTACGGTCTGTCGTCGGCACATTGTGATCGGCGACGGCAAGAATAGAATTCAATCGCCATGGTTTGCGTCCGGCCAGCTTCAAACTTTCAAATGCCTGCGGACTGGTGACTTCATGTACCAAGTGACGATCAATGTAAATCAATGACATACTGCCCGCATCCGTTGATTCAGTCGGTACAATATGTTGGTCCCAAAGTTTGTCGTATAACGTTTGCATTCTATCCACTCAAATTCAGATTAGAATGGATTATCCCATAAAGTTTTATACAGCAACACACTAAACCGGTGACTTAATGGTAGAGTAAATAGACTTCATTTTCCATGCGGTCAAAACTAGACTAATAGCGACAGCAGCAGCACTGATCGAAAACGTTATTTCGGGTCCAAATTCTTCCCAAGCATAGCCACTCAATATCGCTCCGAGAGAGCCTCCCAAGCCATAAACAATGCTGGAATAAATGGCTTGTCCTTTGGCTTGATGTCGTCCACGGAAAAAATGGTGGATAATCATCATCGCAGTGATGTGATGAGCACCGTACGTAGCCGCATGCAATATCTGTGCAAAAATGATCACGATCGGCCACTCAATTGCCCAACCGATCAATAAAAACCGAACAATCGCGCACATAAAACTAAACAGCAGAATGTGTTTTAAGCTAAAACGCTGCAACAACCAAGGCATCAAGAAAAAAATGCCAATTTCACAAATCACCCCGATAGACCAGGACCATCCGACAAATCCTTTGGTATAACCAGATTCGACCAAATAAATCGAAAAAAAAGTGTAATAGACTCCATGTGCAAACAGCATCAACATGCTCGTACACAAAAACAACAGCACTTCTGAACGAAAGAAAATTTGCCGTATTGACTGAAACTCAGCCACCTCACCGATCACGGCTTTCTCACGAATTTGATAGGAGAAAATAACGATAAAAAGCTTTAAGCTCAATACTATCCATAACAACCAAATGATTTCTACTTTATCGAGAGCCATACCGACAGCGATCACGGTAACCACAAACCCCACCGAACCCCAAGAACGAATACGCCCATAATGCGTCGTATGCTCTCCTAAGTGCGATAATGTAATGGCCTCCATCAATGGTAACGATGCGCTCCAAAAAAAGCTCATCAGCAACATAAACAAAAACATCCAACCAAAAGACTCGCCCGCAAAAAAACCGCAAAAAGTAATTAGTCCCAATACCGCAGCAAATTGCACGACTTCGGCGCGTTTACCCGTGTGATCCGCCACCCACCCCCAAAACGCTGGAGAAAATATTCTCGTCACAAGAAGCAATGACATTAGTATGCCAATCTGCAATGAATCAAAATTTAGCGATTGTAAATATAATGTCCAATAAGGAGAAAAAGCGCCAATCAAAGCGAAATAAAAAAAATAAAAACCAGAAAGGCGCCAATAGGGCAATAAGGGCATATGATGCGTCAGTTGAAGCAAAGACATACAATTGATTTCTAAACTTAATCTAAATTTCCATTGAGAAATTCTAGAGCCAGGAAATCAACTACTATGTTGCGAAATCATTCAGAAAAAGCTAGCTAATCAATCAATCACTTTATTTTTAGACAATTATAGCAGGTTAATACGTTAAGCTTTGCGGAGTGATTCCTTGACAAAACATACAGCATCTCTATAATCCACCCTTTGTTTCTGAAGCATCTTAGCTAATTGCTGAGATGCTATACATCGCGGGAATAGCTCAGTGGTAGAGCACAACCTTGCCAAGGTTGGGGTCGCGAGTTCGAGCCTCGTTTCCCGCTCCATTTCACCGTTTGATACAAATTTGCAGATTTGTGGTGATCACACAGAGAACAAAGGCGGGGTGGCAGAGTGGTCATGCAGCGGCCTGCAAAGCCGTCTACGCCGGTTCGATTCCGACCCCCGCCTCCAAACAAAAAACTCAGAAGTTTCCTACTATATCAAATCCCTTGAATACCCAGTTTTAACAGAAATAGATAGATTCAAATCTGTATCATAACGAATCTGTACATATCAACATTTCAATGATTTTTGTTGGTACTTTTGATACTAACAAATGCTGACAGATATTACCCTTAGGCATTGTAAGCCTATGATGTTGGTGCTAACTGAAAACTACTACCATCTATACCAATTAAAATTGACAAGGCCTTATAACGACACAACGTACTATACCGCTGTAGATAAGTTGACCAGACTGAAATGATTTTTCCTTCTATTAATTTAGTTAAACATGATTGTAAAAGACCTCTGCATAACTGTGTAAATTTGTTTTTCTTAATGAGAAAAATATCCGAATGACTGTTGTTATGCGTCATTTGGGTAGAAAGTGAAGTTTTTTTCTTTTTTTTAGGGAAATTTTCCCTCTTATGCAACATTTGGACGGATTGCTTCCTTTAATGGTTGATCTACGAAGATTTTGTTAGCTGCTTTTTTCAGACTCATGCAGATATACTCTTTAGTATGACTTGGGCGTTGACTTTTACCGTACCGAAGTAGCTGGCGTGCCGAGAGTGGTTTGTTTTTGTACGCAAGATGCATGATTGCGCTCTTGATCTTTTGCTTTCTTAGAAACTTGCCAATTGGCGTTGGCTTCCGGATCCCTTGTCGGCATACACCCGATTCGCCTCGATATGCGCACCACCTATAGTTACTTCGAAAT